>JBASAH010000512.1:0-1786 GCA_049650505.1 Xanthobacteraceae bacterium | reverse complement strand
GACGCTCGACGCCAAAATGGCGGGTCGGTAGCGTCTTGCCAGTGACGTGATTTGCGAATTGCCTTCCAACTTGCAAAACCGAGCAACAAAGAAAGTAACAACGCTTCGATGACGGCGTATCCAGCATCACGCGGATCCTGAACGTCGCGCCACCAATTTGTGATCAGTTCGCGGAATTTACGCCGCGCGCAATTACAGCTTCAGATCTGCCGCCGGACCTTCTTCGAGTGGCTGGCCGCACGGCCACCGTGTCGATTGGGAAGATCAGATGGTGGTGAACGCCCAAAAACCGATGTGGGGCGAGGACTCCCTGCCGTGGTCTGCACCCCCTTCATGGCAGCGAAGCGATCGATTTCAAGTTCGGAGATCCCGAGTCTTGATGGATAGTCCCCTTGATCAAGTCATCAATTTTGGAGAGGAAAGTTCTTAGAATTGGCGATGTATTAGCCTTGTGATATCCGACGACCAAATCGATGGTTGGCGTCTCTCCTTTTAAGGGACGGCAGACGACGGACCAAGTCAAGAAATTCGCTGCCGTAGCCGGCATCAGAGCCACGCCGCGCGTCGAAGCGACCGCAGAAATACCCATTGCAAAATTATCGATTTCGAGATGGGGCGTGAGCTCAATTCCGGTTCGCTTCAGATAATCACTGACAACAGCACGCAGCACGCGCGGGATTTCTGATATGCCAATAAATGTTTCTCCAGCGAGATCGTGCGGATCGATGGCCTTGTGTCCGGCGAGCCGATGATCACTCGGCAGAAATACGAGAATCGGCTCCGTTGCCACCAATTTGTATTCGAGATCAGGCTTTTGGTACCGGCGGAGGAAAGCGATATCAAGCTTGCCACGCTCGAGGTCGTCGGCCAGCTTTGCCGAGTGGTCGCTCGAAATCCTGATTTCGATATTGGGCAACTCGTCACGCAGGACGCTGGTGGCAGGCGGCAGCCAAACCCTTTCCACCCCGATTTGGAAACCCATGGCAAAAGTCGGTTTGGCCGGTTCCGCGGCGCGCCGCGCCGCCTCCACGGCTGCTGCCGCCTGAGTAAGCGCCAACCGCGCATGATCGAGAAAGGCGCGCCCGGCTGCAGTTAATTCGATACCGTGCGCGCTGCGGTTCAGCAGCGAAATGCCGACCTCATATTCGAGATCGCGGATTTGGCGGCTCAGCGAGGGCTGCGCCGTGTGCAGCTTTTCCCCGGCCGCGACCGTCAGGCTTCCTGCCTCCGCGACCGCGACAAAATAGCGAAGGTGGCGTAGCTCCATACCGACATTCCATATCTGCCAAGTATGCCTCTGAACTTACAAAGTCTTTTTCGAGGACGCTAGGGGCACTTAGCTCATCCCCAACAGAACGCGCACAGGACAAAGCCGGCGCCTCTAAGGTACTGCCAGCGGTTCTGTTAAACCATGCTCGGCCGGTAAGGCGGGGCAAACCGCGAGGAGTTAGATCGTGAGCAACCCAGTAGTCTTGATCACCGGCGGACTCACGGGCATCGGACGCGCCGCCGCCGTTGCCTTCGCCAAGAAGGGCGCGAAGGTGGTCGTTGCCGGTCGGCGTGACGAGGCCGGCAAGGCGCTTGTTAAGGAGCTAGGCTCTCTCGGTTCCGAGGCCGAATTCATCAACGCCGACGTCCGCAAGGACGAAGACGTGCGCGCTTTGGTCCACAAGACTATCGCACGGTTCGGCCGTCTCGATGTGGCGGTGAACAATGCCGGCACCGAAGTCGAGGGTGGCCCGGTCACCGACCAGACAGCGAAAAGCTATGCGGCGACGTTCGACAC
>JBASAH010000511.1:0-21681 GCA_049650505.1 Xanthobacteraceae bacterium | reverse complement strand
GTGCCCGGCAACGCAGCAGAAAAATGCAGCGGCGAGCGCTCGCCGGCCAGCGTGAACGCGACGTCGGGTCGGCTCATGGCGAGGCGGCGCACCACCTCGCGCACCGCCTCAGCCTCTGTCCGATCGCTTTTGAGGAATTTGAGCCGAGCCGGCGTGGCAAAGAATAGATCGCGCACCTCGGCGCGCGTGCCTTGGCTGAGCGCCGCGGGCTTCACCTCGGATTTCACACCGGCGTCGACCTCGATTGTCCAGGCATGCGGCTCGTCGGCGTGCCGAGTGGTGATTGCCAGCCGCGCCGCCGCGCCGATTGACGGCAAGGCTTCGCCGCGGAAGCCGAGCGTGCGGATCGAGACAAGATCGTCGTCGTCGAGCTTCGATGTGGCATGCCGCTCCACCGCAAGTGCCAAATCGACGCGCGTCATGCCCTCGCCATCGTCGCTGATGCGGATCAGACGACGGCCGCCGCCATCGGTGACGACTTCGATGCGCCGCGCGCCAGCATCGAGCGCATTTTCCACAAGTTCCTTGACGACGCTCGCCGGCCGCTCCACGACCTCCCCCGCGGCAATGCGGTTGATGACGGCTTCGCTGAGTTGTCGGACGGTCATAATCGGGGCTTCGACTAGTGTCCTGATTCCGAAGTTCGTACGCTTTATCGGCACGCTCTCATGCGAACTTCGGAATCAAAGGGACACTAGCAAATATATAATTCTAGTGCGGTTTTTTGGATTTGAAGTTCCTATGAGAGCTTCCGACTGAACTGTAGGAACTCAAATCCACCGCACTGGCGAGTCGAAGCCAACCGTAGCCCGGATTGTTCATTCCGCCTATGCTGCATTGGGGATTAAGCGATGAGCCTTTATTTGCCTGGGGCAATCCTCGCCGTTTGCGGCGTTCTAGTATACGGCATCGGCTGTGCGGTCTTTTTGGCGCAGCGACGGCAACGCGGTCGCGAAGGCGCGAGCAAGTCGCTCTTTCTCTATGCGATCGTCATGATGGTGCTCGGCATCGCCGCCTTGGGCGCCGGCCTGTTCGCGCTCGAGGCCGCGCAGTACCAAGCCTTGAATGGATGAAGGCCGTCGGAGTAGGGCGTGTACTCGTAAATTGTTTGGGCCTACGTCCGCTTTCAGGTGCAAAACGGACGTTGTAGCGACGTACCGCAACATCTGCTTATGACCCAAGGCGGACATTGCGCCTCAACAGATGCCCCGACTGTCAGCCATACACTCAGTGGCGATAGAGACATACTCTAGGTACGGCTCGCAAACTTGACCTCACAGCCTACATCCGTTCGAGGGCTCACCACACCCCGAAATACAGCGGCTGGGAGGCCTCGAAACAAAGAGCAACTCAGAGAAGCTCCGTCACACGCTCCATGAGTTGGAGTACTTGCTGCTCCGCTTCAGAGCGTTCGGCCACCTTCGTCTCCAGCCACTGGCTGCTCGCTGAAAGCAACCGTTCAAGGGCCTCGCTGACTGCCGGATTGGTGTCAAAGTGTCCGGCAATCTGGCTAATTCTTCTGTGATAGCGATCCGCAGCCAAGCCGTTGTTTCGGCGAATGGCCTTGCCCAGACCGTTGAGCAGGGCATGTAACAGAAGCCGCTTAGTCGAGGGTCTACCGAACACCAATTGACTGCGCGGCGAGCTTGGCGCGATTAGTGACAAATGCCTGGCGATCCTAAGTGCAACATGAGGCCCTGTTGGGCGCTGGGAGGGCTAGTTGTCCGATGAGACCTTCTGGGCTGTCCGTTCGCTTGCCAGTGACGCGATTTCTAGCATGGACATGACCGTGGATGCCCATTCCTCAGCATCGGGTGGTGCATAGCCTAGCGCTCGCGCAGTTTGCAGATAACTTTGATGTGCTGCTTGCAGTGCAAGCGAACGTTTCTCGTCGGGAACGGTCGTGATTAGTTCAGCGATCTTTGGGATGCCCTCAATCGCAGATGAAAGCACCTCGTCCTTTTCCAGATCTACCGCCATGTACCAACCCCTGAAACGAAAGGGCCCCGCGCATATGGGATGGAAGACGGCGGGGCCCAGTTTGCTACATCAAGAGCGATTTTGTGCCCCGCAACTCCCCGATTGCGCGGTCAGCACGATGCAAGGGTTTTATTTATTTGTGGCCAGATTGTGCGCGGCCAGTGCAAACTTTTAGGTATCATTGCGTCCAACAAAAAGGAGCAAACAAACAAGAGTTTTTGTTTGGTACCAGACTTAGCTCTTTGATCGCAAAAAGCATATAGCGCGAGCAGAGTGAAAATTGAAAACCAAGCGAGAAAAACCAAGCGAGAGCTGGTCGCGACATTGGTTTCCCTCGGAACCGCAAACTCGAGTCCGCTTGCGTCCGCTCGAACCACGTAAGATGACCAGCATGGAGCTCGCTCGACGCTAAAACTACTCATGCTAAGGAACCGCATCGGGCTGGCATCAGTTGATGCACGGCAGCATTGTGCCGTGATCGCGGAACATTTGTTCACCCGAACTAACACTGCCGGGGTAGTCCCCTATGAAGCTGCTGTTCGTTCATCCGGGGCCGTTGCTCTATACTAATGTGTTCCTGAGGCTTGAACCGCTGGGCCTCGAGCTAGTGGCAGAGGCCGCACGGCGCGGTAAACACTCAGTCCGGCTGATCGATGTGCAAGCTGAAAGCCAGGGCGCATATCACCGCATGATTGCGGAGTGGCGACCTGACTTTATCGCTTTTTCTTGTAACTACCTTGCTAATGTTCCCGAGATTGTCGATTTGGCCGTCGCGACGAAAATTGTGTTGCCCCGTTCGTTCATTTGCGTTGGTGGCCACAGCGCTTCCTTCATCGCGGAGACCATTTTGGAACATGGCCAAAGTGCCATCGACTGTGTGCTTAAAGGTGAAGGCGAGGCGAACATCGTTGTGCTTCTCGAAGCTGTGGCAAACGACGTTCACGCGATTCCAAAGGTGCCCGGCGCCGTCACGGCCGACGGCAGCGGTCCTCCACCGCAGTTCGTGGAGCACCTTGACGACCTCCGGCCCGCGCGCGACCTTGGGAGAAACCGCCACAAATATTTCCTCGGGCCGCTCGACCCCTGCGCTTCGATCGAATTTTCGCGCGGGTGTCCGTGGGATTGTTCGTTTTGCAGCGCCTGGACTTTTTATGGCCGCAGCTATCGCAATTTAAGTCCGGAACGGATCGTCGAGGACCTTGCCTCCATTCGCGAGGACGGCATTTTCATCGTTGACGATGTCGCGTTCATTCAAGAACGGCACGCGTTCGCCATTGGTGAGGCCATCGCCCGCAAAAACATTCGCAAAAACTATTATCTAGAGACCCGCGGTGACGTGCTGCTGCGAAACAAGGAGGCGTTCAAGTTTTGGAAAGAGCTTGGTGTCACTCAAATCTTCTTGGGCCTCGAGGCAATTGACGAGGACGGTTTGCGAAAGTACCGCAAACGTATTCCGCTCGGTCGCAATTTCGAGGCACTCGAATTTGCTCGTTCGCTGGGCGTTTACGTTGCTATCAACCTTATTGCGGATCCGGACTGTCAGGAGCGGTTCCGAGTCGTTCGCGACTGGTGCATGGATGTGCCAGAAGTGGTGAACATCAGCATCAACACCCCGTATCCGGGCACCGAGACTTGGCTCACCGAGCAACGGCGATTGCAGACACGCGATTATCGATTGTTTGATATTCAGCACGCCGTGCTGCCAACCAAGCTTCCGCTTGATGTGTTCTATCAAGAACTCTTGGACACCCAATGGGTGCTGTACCGGAGACACTTGAACTGGCGGACGACGCCAAAACTCGCTCGTGTACTTCTGCGGAATCTCAGCCGAGGCCAAATCAATTTAATTCGTGGGATGATGAACTACAAGAAAGTTTACAATGTCGAAAAGATGTTAGCGGACCATGCGCGGCCGGTTCGTTACGAATTGCCATCCAGAGCTGAGCCGAACACTCCGATAGCAAGACCTGCACTCTACATTCATGCGCCCCGCGGTCGGGCGGCCCGCACTATCGATGATTCTACAGAGCGCTTTGTCGATCAAAGCCGCGTTGGCAGCGCTTAAGTGTGATATTTTTCCATTTCTTCACCGAGCGGAAACCGGTGACAAATTTTCCGCTCCTGGCCCATCGCAGACATCGGGGAATGTCCGCTTGATGTCCGCTTACGACGGCAGAGCGGGCATTGGCAAAACCATTGCTCGTTGACCTCAATTTATGAGTACACGTCCTAGTCGGCTCAGTCGAACGAGGGATTTGTTCGCCGCAGCCGCTTGATGCCAGCGCGGCGCTTCTTGCCTTCGATGCGGCGCTCGCGTGCCGCAGCGGTGGGCTTGGTTGCCCGCCGTTTGAGCGGCGGACGCGCCGCGCGACGGATAAGATCCAACAAGCGCTCGCGTGCATCCTGTCGGTTGCGCGCCTGCGCACGGTGCCGCTGCGCGGTAATGACAATGATCCCATCGCGGGTCAGTCGAGAGCCGGCCAGGCGCTCCAGCCGGGTGCGGACCTCAGGTGGCAACGAAGGCGAGTGGCGTGCGTCGAAGCGAAGTTGCACCGCGCTGGCAACTTTGTTGACATTCTGCCCGCCAGGTCCCGAGGCGCGAACGAAGGATTCGGCGATCTCGCTCTCGTCAAGGGTAATGTTGGCGGTGACCGGAATCATTGCACTTCTTAGCGCGGATTGAACGCGGGCAAAATCGGCAGGAATATAACGAATATAACGAACTTTGACCGGCGAGCGGATTTAGAGGTCAAGTCAAGTAACTACGAGCAATAACA
Source organism: Xanthobacteraceae bacterium (assembly GCA_049650505.1). GTDB lineage: Bacteria > Pseudomonadota > Alphaproteobacteria > Rhizobiales > Xanthobacteraceae > BOG-931. Next base: position 16,924 of record JBASAH010000511.1, on the reverse strand, counting down.
GGGAGAACCGGAATGACCATTCCACGCCGCATATTCCTCGCCACTCTCGGAGCGGTATCCGTTCTCCCAGTGTTGGTGCGGAGAGCAGCTTTAGCCGCCTATCCTGAAAGGCCGGTCCATCTGATCGTGCCGTTCGCCGCCGGCGGTAATGCCGACATTGTCGGACGCATAACGGGCGATCTGATCAGCAAGACGCTGAACCAGCCGGTAGTGGTCGAGAACCGGGGCGGCGCGGGCGGCGGAGTGGGCGCCGAATTCGTCGCACATGCTACGCCCGACGGTTACACGCTCTTGGTCGGGTCCAATGGGCCGCTGACGGTTAACCCATTTGTGCATGCCGATCTTGGCTACGATCCACTGAAGGATTTTGTCGCCGTTGCGCTAACGAGCTACGTGCCGCACGCCCTCATCATGAGCAGCAAGGTCCAAGCAAAAAACATGACCGAACTCATCACCCAATCCAAGACCACGCCGCTGACGGTCGCGACCAGTGGGATTGGCAGCGCCACCCATATGACGCTGGAACGGCTCAAGGCCGCTACCGGCGCCAACATCACTCACGTCCCCTATCGCGGTGGCGGCGCGCTGATGCCCGATTTGATGAGCGGCACCGTGGATGGCGCGATGACGGAATTTTCTACCGCATTACCGCTGCATCAGGCCCAGCAAGCTCATATCGTCGCCATAGCCGCCGCCCATCCTTCCAAGCTTGCGCCGGATATACCGACGTTCGACGAAAGCGGCGTGAAAGGTTTCACCGCGCAAAGCTATATCGGGGTTGTCGCTCCTGCGAAAACGCCGGCGGAGATCGTGGACAAGCTGCAGACGGCAATCGCACAAGGCTTGAACCCGGGCAGTCCAGCCGCCGAGCGGTTGATCGGCCTCGGTTCGGAAGTCGCTTCAGCCGAGCAGATGACCTCGAAGGGATTCGCCGAATTCATTCGCGCCGATTACGAAAACATGCGCGAAGCCGCCAAGCTTGCCGGGATCACGCCGCAATAACGATTGCAAGCCGAATCCAATCGCAATCGACAGTCCCGATTGATGGAGAAGAAGGCTAATTCGCTTTAGTCGAGACGAAGCCTTGTGGCTTGCCGACAACTGTGACCAGGAGGCCCTTGTCGAGCAACCGCTTGGCCACGCGACGCGCATCTTCAAGCGTCACGCCATCGATCATGGCAGAGCGCCGCGAGATATAATCGGGGCCGAGCCCGTCGAGCTGCAACTGCACCAGCAAGGCAGCAATTTTGGTCGAGCTGTCAAGATTAAGGACAAAGGCGCTGTTGAGATATTTCTTTGCCTGAATGAGTTCCTCGAAGGTCGGCCCGGCCTCGGCAAAACGTTGGATTTCGCTTTGGATGAGATCGATCGTCTCGCCGGCCCGGTCGGCGCGCGTCGCGGTACCGCCGAGCAACACCGCTGCATGGTCGAGCCAGACAAGGTTATCGGAGACCGTATAGGCGAGGCCGCGTTTCTCGCGCACCTCTTGATAAAGCCGCGAGGCCGACGATCCGCCGCCGAGAATGTGATTGACCAGATAAGCGGCCATGAAGTCCGGGTCCTGGCGTAAGATTCCCGGGCCGCCGAAATCGACGACGGTCTGCGGCACGTCGAGGCTGACCTCGATGCGCCGCCCGAGCCCCCGCGGCGCGATATTGGCAATCGGAACGAGTTCAGGCTTCGCCGGCAGTGCGCCGAACGTCCAGTCAAGCAGCGGCTTCAATGTCTCCGCATCGATGTCGCCGACCACGGCGATCGTAAGATTGCCCCGCGCGAGAACGCGATGCACGTAGGATTTAAGGTCGGCAATGGAAACGCTCGATATCGTGTCCGGCGTGCCATTCACCGGCCGGCCGTAAGGATGGCCTTCGAAAGCGGTTTCCCACCAGCGCCGGTTAGCGATATCGGCCGGGCTCGTCGTCTCGCGACGTAACAGCGAGAGCACTTGCGCGCGGCTTATCTCGACGTCCTTGGCGTCGAAACGCGGCGCGGTGACGGCGAGCCGCAAAAGATCAAAAGCGGCGTCGCGATTTTCGACCAGGGTGCGCATCGTGCCGCGCAACGTGTCACGCTGGGCCGAAAAGCCCATTTGGATCGCTTTGCGTTCGAGCCGGTCCGAAAACGCTTTTGAATCTAGGTCCCCCGCGCCGGCATCGAGCAGCGAAGCCACCAACGTGGCGGTGCCTGATTTGCCGGGCGCATCCTGCACAGCGCCGCCCGCGAAAGCGAAATCCACCGCAATCAAAGGAACCGCCGGCTCATGCACAAGCCAGGCTTCGATCCCGCCGGGACTTATCACGCGCTCGATCGTGGTCGCCTGGGCTGAAGCTACGAACAGAATGCCCGCCGCTGTGATCGCCGCCGCAACACGGGCTAGGCGCAATGGTGCCACCACCCTACGCATGGGAGAAAGGCGGCAACAGCGCCAAGCGAGTGAGACCGAGTTCACGATCGCTTCTCTTCGGATTGGAGGCTTTTGACGAGATAGCCGGTAACGGAACGGCGGCGATCGAGCCAAGTGCGGGCGGCCTTCTGCACGGTGTCCGCGGTAACGGCACGAATGCGGTCGGGCCAGCGGCGCACGGCTTCGACTGTCTGCCCGGTCGCCAGCGCTGAACCATACCAGCGGGCTAAACTCGCCTGGTTATCCTCGGCGTAAACAGCATCGGCGATCAGACGGGTCTTGGCGCGCTCGAGCTCATCGGCGGTGATGCCCCGCGCAGTGACCTCTGCGAGAATGTCGTCGATTGCCGCTTCAAGCTGATGCAAGGAGGTGCCCGGCTTGGGCGCCGCGAAGACGGCAAATTTTGCGTAATCGAGGGCGGTGCCCGCATAGAAAGCGCCGGCATTCAGCGCGATCCCTTGGTCGACTACGAGCTTGCGGTAAAGCCGGCAGTTTTCGCCACTGCCCAGTACATGGGCAAGCACTTCAAGCGCTTCGCTCTCGCCGGTTTGCGCTGAGGTTTCCGAGGGTACGAGATAATCGCGGTTGACGCTCGGCTGCTCGACACGGAAATCCGCGAGCGTCACCGTGCGTGCCGCCTCCTGCGCGGGCTCCATCGGCCGGCGGCGCGGCTTGCTTTCGATGCGATCGGCAACCTTGCCGTAGGTCGCGTCGGCATCGGCTTTGACCTCGTCCACAGTGACGTCGCCGGCAACGACAACGATGGCATTGTTCGGACTATAGAAGCGACGATAAAAGGCCAGCGCATCGTCGCGATCGAGTCGTTCGATTTCCTGCCGCCAGCCGATAACAGGGCGGCCATAAGGATGATTGAGGTAGAGCGCGGCATCCATCTGCTGCGACAGCCGCGCGGCCGGATTGTTTGCGACCCGCATATTTTGTTCTTCAAGCACAACATTAAGCTCGGGCCGCACCACATCGTCGGTGAGCACCAAGCCGGTAATGCGGTCAGCCTCCAGAGCCATCACTTCTTTGAGGTTGTTGCGGGGGACGCGTTGAAAGAAGCCGGTGTAATCGCTCGCCGTGAACGCGTTTTCCTGGCCGCCAATTTCCGCGACCTGCCGCGAGAAAGCGTCGCCGGGATTTTTCTCTGTGCCCTTGAACATCAGATGTTCGAGGAAATGCGCCAGACCGGATTTGCCAGCTGTTTCGTCGGCTGCGCCCACTTTGTACCAGATCATATGCGTGACAACGGGCGCGCGATGATCGGGCACCACGACAACTTCCAGGCCGTTAGCCAAGGTGAAATGGCTGACCAGGGCGCTGCCATAGGCAGCGCTTGCGACCGCACTGCCAAGCGCGACAAGAAGCAACAGAAATTTAGTCACCCTCATCTCCGCCCGGCGTGCCGCGTCCTGCCTTCCGCCTATTATTTTGCGTGAGCGGAAGTAACGGCCCGTCTCTTATCGCACCGGCTCCATGCGCTCGCCGAGCGTCTTTGGTTTGTAGGCCTTGCGCTCCGGCGGAATTCCGTAGGGCTGATCCGGCGACGGCGTTTGATAGCCGGGCGGCGGATCGGTCAGGTTGGCCCGTGGCGGCTCGCCGGTGAATGTGCCGTATTCTTCTTTTTTGAACCAACCGAAGTTGAGTAAGCCACTCTTTTTCGGCTCGATCCCGCCAGAGCTCGAAGCCGCGCTGGCACGAGTTCCCTTCGAAATCAATTCGTCCGGCCGCAACGGTCGGCCCTCTTCAATGACGCGATCGCCCTGCGGCACGATCTTCTCGTCTTTGGCTGCTTGCCGCTTCTTGAAATCCGGATCCTGCGGCCAGTTGGGCGCGGGCGGGCGATCGGTCGCAATTGGTGCCGGCAAGTTACGGTTTGGTGGCACGACCAGCGGCGAACGCTCGCTGTAATTGATTTCATATTCCGGATGATCGGGATCTGGCAGCCCGATAGCGTGCAGAACTCTTGTACCGAACGACTGGCCTGAGGGATCGTCATAGTCGCCGGCGCGGGCGACGGAGCCACACGTGCAGACTGTTGCAGCAGCGAGCACAGCGCCCAAGGCGACGTGGATGACGATGTGAATGCCGGTGACGTGAATGCCCGACCTGCGGCCACCGTTGCCGGTGTGGCGGCGGCCGGTCCAGGCACGGCCTACGGCCCGATACAGCGACATACCCTCACCCCTAGTTCGCCCCAAGGTTCGCCCCAAGAGAACGTTTTGCACCGAACCCCTTTGCACGCCCCCGGCCGGCACGCGGCCTAGAAAATCGGAATAATTAAAGCCCGCCAAGCGTTTATTATACGCGATCAGGGCGCTTTTGCGGCACCAGCCAAGAGCGATTCATACAGCAGCAGCACCACACCCGCAACAATAGCGACATCAGCGAGGTTGAACACATACCAGCGAAATTCGAAGCTTGATGATTCGATGTGGAAAAGTACGAAATCCATCACCCCCGGCCAGTGCAGCCGGTCGACGGCATTGCCGACGGCGCCGCCGATGATCAACCCAAGTGACGCCGCGGTCAGCCGTGATGTTGCCCGCGCCAGCCAGCCCCACAGGAAACCGACCGCAGCAACTTTGAAAGCAAACAAAGCCCATTCGCCGATCGGCCCTTGCTGCGCAAACAGGCCGTAGCTGATCCCGGTATTCCAGGTCAGGACCAATTCGATAAAGCGCGTAATCGGGAAATGGCCGCGGCCGCCGAGATCGAAGTCGAATAGCAGCCAAAACTTCGATGCCTGATCGGCAAGGCAAGTCAGCGCCGCGACTATCAAACCAAACGCAGTCAACCGTCCCCACAGGTAGGACGCGGCTGGGCGATGAGGCACCGCAGCGGTCAATATAGCCCCCTACTCGGCCGTTATTCGGCCGCCTTGCGCACGGCTTCCCATTCACGCAGCGCCTGCGCGTCACGCGGCGTGACATCGGGAAATTGTGGATCGAGCCCGACCGCAGGAGAAATTTTCCAGGAGCGCGCGCATTTGCGCCCTTCGGCAAGCTGCGGAACCACCGCGACACCGGGCACCTCCGGCAACCGAAACGCGTCCGGCGGACCTTCGCCTGCAACCAGAACTGCGCCCGAGGTGATGCAAAGTTCGGCGAGATCGACATCCACGGCCGCGGCGAACAGGTCTTGATCGGCAACATGGATAATCGGAAGCGCCTCGAGAGCGGAACCGATCCGCTTGTTTGCACGCTCGATTTCCAGCGCGCCGGTAACGACGCGACGAATGATGCGCAGCTTACGCCACTTCTCAGCGAGCACGTCGTCGCGCCAAGCGGCAGGCACGGATGGAAAAGGCTCAAGGTGCACCGATTGTGCCGCCGGATCGCGTGCCAGCCACGCCTCCTCCGCCGTGAAGCAGAGCATCGGCGCGAGCCAGCGAACCGTGGCGCGAAACAGATGGTCCAGCACCGTGAGACACGATTTGCGCTTTGCCGACGAATAGGGATCGCAATAAAGCGCGTCCTTGCGGATATCGAAATAGAACGCCGAGAGATCGACCGTCATAAAGGCATTGAGCGCGGCAAAGATGCGTTTGTAATCGAAATCCGCGTAGGCCTGACGGACGAACCGATCGAGTTCCGCGAGCCGATGCAGCATCAGCCGTTCGAGTTCCGGCAAGGCTTCGGGCAAGGCTTCCAGTATGGCTTCCGACGCGATGCGATCAGCGGGATGAAAATGCGCCAGATTGCCGAGCATCCAACGCAGCGTGTTGCGCAGCTTGCGATAGGTATCGATGGTCGTTTTGAGGATCTCGGCACCGATACGAAGGTCATCCGCATAATCGGCGGCGCAGACCCACATGCGCAGAATGTCGGCTCCGGCATTGCGCATCACATCCTGCGGCGCCGTGACATTGCCGAGCGACTTCGACATTTTGCGGCCGTCCTCGTCGAGCACGAAACCGTGGGTCAGCACGACGTCGAACGGCGCACGCCCGCGCGTGCCGCAGCTTTCCAGCAGCGAAGACTGAAACCAACCGCGATGCTGGTCGGAGCCTTCCAGATACATAACCACCTCGCCGCCGCCATCCGCCTTGCGCTTGATGTAGGCGAGCGCTGAAAAGTGCTGGGGGTCCTCAAGTACAAATGCGTGCGTCGATCCCGAATCGAACCAGACGTCGAGGATGTCGTCGACTTTCTGCCAACCATCGTTTGCGAGCTTGCCGAGGAAACGCTCGCGCGCGCCAGGTTTGTACCAGGCGTCGGCGCCTTCTTGCTCGAAGGCTTCGATGACGCGGACATTTACGTCGGGATCGCTGAGGATGTCGACCGAACCGTCGAGCTTTTCTTTGATGAAGAGCGTGATCGGCACACCCCAGGCGCGCTGGCGCGAGATTACCCAATCGGGGCGGCTCTCGATCATTCCGGTGATGCGGTTCTCGCCCTGCGTTGGCACCCAGCGCGTCGACTTGATCGCGGCAAGCGCGCGGATCCGCAGCGTATCGTTTGGTTTCGCAATATCTTTGTCCATCGCAATGAACCATTGCGGCGTGTTGCGAAAGATCACCGGCTTCTTCGAGCGCCATGAATGCGGATATTGATGTCTAAGCCGGCCGCGCGCGATCAGCATGCCGGCCTCGATCAAGGCTTTGATGACTGCCTCGTTTGCGTCGCCCTTGTCGCCCGTCTCGGTGAGGATACGCTTGCCGGCGAAGCCCGGCGCTTGATCAGTGAACCGACCGTCGGCATCGACCGTGTAGGGAATGGTCGTGTTGATGTCCTGCGCCGCAAGCTTGGCCGTGTTCGCGGTCCAGAGGTCGAAGTCTTCGCGGCCGTGGCCTGGCGCGGTGTGCACGAATCCCGTTCCGGTGTCCTCGGTGACGTGATCGCCGGGAAGAAGCGGCACCGCGAAGTCATAGCCGGCCAGCTTTTTGAGCGGATGATCGCATAACAATCCGGACAACCTTTCGGCTGGCATCGGCGCCAACCGCTTAAACGCGGTAACGCGCGCTTGCCGAAACACGTCCATGGCGAGTTTATCTGCGAGGAGAAAACGGTCCCCGACTTTTGCCCAGTTGTCCGATGGTGCGTCCACCACCTGGTAGAGGCCGTATTCGATCTTGGGAGAGTAGCTGATCGCCCGGTTTCCGGGGATGGTCCAGGGTGTCGTCGTCCAGATTAGAACTGCGACTCCATTGAGATCGGGCGACTTTCCACGCGAGGAAGCGGAATCAGTCCCCCGCAGAGGAAACTTCACCCACACCTGGTCCGAAACATAATCTTCGTACTCGACCTCGGCCTCGGCAAGCGCAGTCTTCTCGACCACCGACCACATCACCGGCTTTGAGCCGCGGTAGAGCGTGCCGTTAGCCGCGAACTTCATCAGTTCGCGTGCGATTTGCGCCTCGGCGAAATAGTCCATCGTCGTGTAGGGATGCGCCCAATCGCCGATCACGCCGAGCCGCTCAAATTCTTCGCGCTGCACCTTGATCCAGTGCTCGGCGAATTGGCGGCACTCGCGGCGAAATTCGACCAACGCCGTCGGATTGGACAGATCCGGCTTCGCTTTGCCTTTGGCGCGGTAATTCTCTTCCTCGATCTTCCATTCGATCGGCAGCCCGTGGCAATCCCAGCCCGGCACGTAATTGGAATCGAACCCCAGCATCTGCTGGCTGCGCGTCACCACGTCCTTAAGAATCTTATTGAGCGCATGGCCGATATGGATGTTGCCGTTGGCGTAAGGCGGACCGTCGTGGAGCACGAATCGCGGCCGCCCAGCCGCCGCAGCCCGCAACCGCGCGTACAGATCGAGCTTTTGCCAGCGCGCGAGAATTTCCGGCTCCCGCTGCGGCAAGCCGGCGCGCATGGGGAAATCGGTCTTGGGCAGAAACAGCGTTTCGCTGTAATCGCGCGCTTTGGGTTCGGTCATTGTTGAGCTTATGGCGTCGGTTGCGCCTTCTAACAAGCCGGGTGCGGTGCGGAAAGGGTCTAGCGCCGCGCCATATTGGCGGCCGAGGAACCGAGCCGTTCGCACTGGCGTTAAGGCGGCGAGATCATCGGCGGACACGGCGGCAGACGGAGCGATTGGTGGAGGATATCCCGGCTGGCCGTGAAGTTCGCGACGAGCTCCTCATCAGCGACCCGACGCCCGTCGACAGCGTCGATAAGATGTGGGTCTCCGCCGGCCACGGCGCGATCATCGGTATTTTCCTGCTCCTATTCGGCGCCTTTCTCTATATCGGCCGCGCCATATTAGTGCCGATCCTGGCGGCGGCCGTGCTGGCGCTGACGCTCGGGCCACTGGTTAAGGCGGCCAAACGATTCGGGATTCCAACCTGGATCACCGCGATCCTGATCCTGCTGGTCGGGTTCGGCGCATTGAGTCTCGGCGCCATGGCGCTCGCCAAGCCGGTCAGCGAATGGATCGGCCGGGCGCCGGAGATCGGCGCCAGCGTCAGAGAAAAGCTCACAGTACTCGATGAGCCGCTAGCTGCCTTGCACCAATTGGAAACGGCACTGTTCGGCGACAGCGCGGGGTTGAACGTCAATGTGCCGGCTTCCAATGTCGTGCTTCCGGTCGTTGCTTTCGTCACGCCCGCGGCGGGGGAGCTCGTCCTTTTCTTCACGACCTTGCTGTTTTTTCTGATCGGCGAAATAGAACTGCGCAATCAGGTCGTAGCCCTGTTCGGCAGCCGCGACGCCAAGCTGCGCTTTTTGAAAATCATGCGCGACATCGAGCGCAATCTCGCCGGCTATCTGACCGTGGTGACTATCGTTAATATTGGGGTTGCAACCATTGTATCACTCGGCGCTTGGCTGATCGGTTTTCCTAATCCCGTGATTTTCGGTTTGTTGGCGGGGCTATTCAATTACGTGCCTTATATCGGGCCGGCCCTGATGGTCCTTGTATTGTTTGGTGTCGGCCTAGTCACGTTTTCCTCCCTTGGGCAAGCTTTGATCGCTCCGCTTGGGCTAATTGCGCTCACCACACTGGAAGGCCATTTGATTACGCCGACGATCATCGGGCGGCGACTAACGCTCAATCCCCTTTTGGTGTTTTTGGCGCTGGCATTTTGGACCTGGATGTGGGGTCCGATCGGTACGCTACTCGCGACGCCGTTGTCCATCATCGGGCTTGTCATCGTGAATCATTTGTTCCCGACCGAAGAGGTCGACCTGCCTAAATGAATGGAACTTTTGCCGGGTTGAATGTTTAACTGATGAATCCGGCAGTTTTGCACTCATGGAGTAGCGGCATGGCCAGCGCCTCGACGGTTTCCAGCGACATGCGTGACAGCACCAACGAAGCGCGCGAGGGCGCGCGCGACATCGGCAAAGCCGCCAACGCGGCTGCCGGCGACATGCAGAAGGATATGCAAAAGCTGCGCGATGATTTCGCGCGGCTCGCGCAGCAAGTCGCCGATATCGTCGCCAATAGAGGCAGCGCTGCCTGGCAGCGCGCCAGGTCCGGCATGGACGACGCCGTTGCCGACGCCCAGGACAAAGGCCGCGAGGCGGCCGATGCCATGCGCGAGGTCTCGGACCAATTCGTTGAAGCGATCGACGAATCTATCAAGACCCGTCCTTACACCACGCTGGGCATGGCGCTCGGTCTCGGTTTCTTGTTTGGCGCAATGTGGCGACGGTAAATCTGGGCCGGGGCCTTTGGCCATGTTCAAGACCGTGACGCGTGAAATTACATTAGCCATACAAGTCAGAAGCGGACTGAGTACCGCCGTCGTCGTCTCGATGGCGGTGATCGCGGTTGCTTTGCTGATCGCCTTCGCATTTCTCTGCGTCAGCGGCTATGCCTGGTTCGCGGTGCAGTTCGGTACCGTGTTCGCCGGGCTGATCATGGCTGGAGTTTTTGTGGTGATCGCGCTGATCGCGGCAATGGTCTGCGCGTCGGCCCGCCGCCGTACCCGCGAGCGCGCCATTCTCGCCCGTGCGGCGCGCGCACATGCGCCACCCTGGCTGTTCGATCCAAAAATTCTCGGCGCCGCGGTCGAGGCCGGCCGAGCTATCGGCTGGCAGCGTATCGTGCCAGTGGCACTGCTTGGCTTCATGGCGGCGCAATGGGCGCGCGAGCACCGCGAAAAATCCGAGCGGCAGGATTTCTAGATCGGCGGGAAAGCGTCGCCGGCGCGCGCCAGCGCGGCACGGGCGAGACGGCTGTCTTCGTCCATTTGGCGCACCAGCTCCTCTGCCGAGGCAAACATCGCTTCATCGCGCAACCAAGCAATGAAAGCGACGTCGATATTGGCGCCATAGAGGTCACCGTCGAAATCGAACAGAAATATCTCCAGAAGCACTGTGCCGGTGTCGAACATCGGGCGGCGGCCGAAACTTGCCACGCCGTTGTAGCGCCGCCCCGCCGCCGCCACGCGCACCGCATAAATGCCGTGACGCAGCGCGCAGGTGGGATCGAGCGCGAGATTCGCGGTTGGAAATCCAAGCTGCCGGCCGCGCTTATCGCCGTGAATCACCATTGCGGAAACAAACCAGGGGTAACCGAGCAATTCCGCGGCATCGTCGAGCCGCCCTGCCGCCAGCGCCGCGCGGATCGGGCCCGACGACACGGGGCGATCGCCGTCACGAAGCGGCGGCACAATATCAACGGCAAAGCCGTGGCGCTTGCCTTGCGTCTGCAAGAATTCCGGCGAGCCGGTGCGATTGGCGCCGAAATGAAAATTGAAGCCGATCGCCGCACCGCTAACAGCGAGACGCTCCACCAATACCTGCTGGACGAAATCTTCCGCGGTGAGTTTGGCCAAGGCGGCACCGAAGGTAAGCACGATTGTGCCGTCAAGGCCGGCGGCGGCGAGGAGCCGCAATTTGGCGGTTTCATCGGTGAGCCGGAACAGCGGCTCATTCGGGTTGAAGAATGCCCGCGGATGCGGCTCGAAGGTGAGTGCGGCAGCAGGTTTACCGAGCGAGAGCGCGCGCGAAAGCGCCGCCGCGATCACGGCTTTATGTCCGCGATGCACGCCGTCGAAATTGCCGATGGCGACGGCCGCTCCACGTAACGCCCCCGCCGGCGCACAGTCGCGCACGACGCTAAAGGTCTTCGCCGGCATCGGGCTCACCAAACCAGCTGGCGCATTACGCCGCGCGGCTTGACGCCGCCCGCAGCGAACATTGCAGTCAGCGCTGCCAGATCGGGCGCTTCGCGCGAACCATATTCTTCGGCATGGATCCCGGAGGTGACAAACATGCAATCCAAGCCGAAGCTGGCTGCGCCCTTGAGATCGGTCCGCACCGAATCCCCGATAGCGAGCACCCGCTCGCGGTAAGGCGTTTTGCCGTTTCGCAGCGCGGTCGCAGTTGCGAGCGCGAGATCATAGATCGGCGGGTGGGGCTTGCCGCAATAGAGCACTTTGCCACCGAGTGCGGCATAGGCATCGGCCAGCGCGCCAGCACAATAAACAAGCGCGTCTCCGCGCTCGACCACAATGTCCGGGTTGGCGCAAACCATGAAGAGCGACCGAGCGCGCAGTGTCGTCAGCAATTCGCGATAGCTCTCCGGCGTCTCGATCGTGTCGTCAAACAGGCCCGAGCACACCACGTAGTCGGCCGTCTCGGGCGGAGCGAACTGCACGTTCAGTCCAGCGAAAATCGACAGATCGCGTTCGGGACCGAGATGAAAGACCCGCTCGGCAAGCCGCGCTTTGACGATGCCGCGGGTCACGTCGCCTGAAGTTGCGATCGCGTCGTAGGCGTCACGCGAGACTTTCAGCCGGTCGAGGATCCGCCCCACCGCTTCGCCCGAGCGCGGCGCGTTCGTGATCAAAATCGCTGCTCCGCCGCCCGCTCGAAAACGCATCAGCGCGTCGCAAGCCGCCGGAAATGCCGCAAGTCCGTTGTGCACCACGCCCCAGATGTCGCACAAGACGACGTCATAGTCGCGCGCAACCAGCTCAAATCTTTCGATGAAATCGGCCACGGGTAATATTTATGCGCCTTGCCGGCAAAGCGAAGCAATGCTGTTACGAAAGAATAGAGTGGACGCGCTCAGCTGAGTCTCATCCCGGCGCGCGCGAGCGGCGTGAAATCCGCGCCTGACGCCGCGGCGGGGTCGTTCGCGGCAGCCAGTTCCTCCGCTTGGACGTCCGCTTGGGCCTGCGGACTTTCCAGCACTCCCGCGCGGAGCGGTCGGGGCGGTGAGAACAGGGCACCCTGGCCAAAACGAACGTCATAATCCAGCAGATCGATCACGGTGTGCTCGTGCTCGATCCGGTCGGCGATCAGATCGATGCCGAAGCGACCCAACAAATTGGAAAATTCAGCCGGACGAACGTCGGCCGCGACGGCGCCAAGCCGATTGAACAGGAGCGGCGCCGGCACCTTGATGAAACGGAAGCCGCGCTCGTTCAACTCACGAGCGTTGACGCGAAGGTCCCTAAGGTTATCCATCGAAAAGCGGAATCCACGTTCGGCGAGTGCCGCAAGGCTTGCGTACTCGACCGGGCCCATTTCACGCACCGCGCGCTGGGTAAATTCAAAGACCAGCGCTGCGGCGATGGCGCGATTGGCGTCCATCAATGCAAGAAACTTCGAGAAGCTGGCATCGGCCAATGTCGCCGCTGCGACATTGCAAAACAGCCCCACCTCGCGTTTTTGCAGCAACAGGCGGCGCACGATTTGGACGCAGCGCCCCGCGGCAAGATAATCGAGCTTGGCAATAAGCGTCGTACCTTCCGGCTCGGACAGAAGATCGCCTACGCCAATGATCTCGCCGTTGCCGGCTTGGAGCCGCGCCACCGCCTCGTAGTATCGCAATCTACGCTGGGGCAGCGTCACCACGGGCTGGAGGTAAAGTTCGACAATGTCCGCCGCTATGGCGTTTCGCAGCGCCTCCAACATCATCTCGCGGCCAAATTCCGCGACGGGGGTAGTCTTGCCGTTGGTCGGCGTCACCCTGGTAGTAGATGCGGCAGTGGATGCGGCAAACTGCAACCGCGCTACCGCAGGCGGATTGATCGAGGCTTCGACCGCAACAATGGCCGGAAGGTGTTCGACCGTAGGGTGTCGGTTCGTCGAGTGATCGCGCAGTGCGGCATCATGTGCCGCTACCGAGGCGGTGAGCTGCTTGACGGATGTAGCGAGTTGCTCGACTTCCTCCGCCAGGGGTTGAGACCTTGCCACCGCGCGATCGACCACTGAGTCAACTTTGCTTTCGATCGCGTTTAAACGGCGGCCGAACTCGGCAAGCTGGCCCGCCAGATCGCCGGAGCCGCGCGCCAGCTTGGCAAGCTGGTTGCTCGTTTCCAGGCGATCATTTCTGCGGGCCGCGACCGCGTAATAGACGGTAAGCGCAGTAAGCGCACCAACCCCCGCCAGTGCCGACTCCGCGCCGGTAAAGCCGAACCGGGCATAGACGACGACGCCGAGCGAGGCGGCAATCAGCACCATGCACAAGGCGATCAAGAAGGCGCTAATGCGCACCATGTGGCGAACTACCTCCGCTCCGGACCATGCTCGACGCTACCAGTGTTCACAAACGCGGGGGAGGCTGCAAGTTCCGAAATCGTGCATGCTAAACGTAGCGAAGGCCCGGCGAGGCTTTTATAAGGGCAAATCTGACGAGCGATTAACGAGATGCCCGAAATTTTCGCCGCCGCCCGCCTGGCAGCGCCCACCCCGGCCGCCCCGTTGATCCGCTGGGTCGAGCGCCGGCCTGGCGCGGCGTTCGGCATGTTCCTGGTCTTACATTTTACTGTGTGGACGATATTACCTGCGCTGCTTTATGCCAACCTGCCGCTCGATTTGATCGAGGCGCTCGTTTACGGCCGCGAATGGCAGCTCGGCTACGACAAGCTACCGCCTTTACCATGGTGGCTTATTGAGGCGGTGCATCGCGTGCTTGGCGCCGATATCGCCTATTACGCCACCGCGCAGGCGGCGGTGCTGATCGCTTTTGCCCTGGTTTTTGCCTTGTCGCGGCGGCTCGTCGGCACGGTAGGCGCATTGGTCGGCATCCTGATTATCGACGGGTTGCATTATTTCCAATACACGGCCGTGAAATTTAATCACGACGTCATTCAGCTGCCGTTCTGGGCGCTGGCCGGTTACGCCTTTCATGCCGCGCTTCGGCGCAGCGACCTCGGCTCTTGGACGTTGCTCGGCTTCGCCGTCGGCGGCGCGGTATGGGCAAAATATTTTGTGATTGTGCTGGCGCTGCCCTATGCGCTGTTCATGCTGTTCGACCGTCAAGCGCGCCGTGCCTGGGCGACGCCAGGACCGTGGCTTTCGCTGTTGGTCGCGCTCTTTGTTGCTTCGCCGCATATCCTGTGGCTATTCCAAACCGATTTCCTGCCGTTCGCATATGCCAGTCATCGTGCCGCGCCGATACGTGGCTGGTTCGATCACGTGCTGCATCCTTCCGTCTTCCTCGGCAGTCAGATTTTCTTCTTGCTGCCATCGTTATTCATCGCCGCGGCGCTGTTCTGGCCGCGTGAGGGAAAGAAAAATTCGATCGATCCTTTTGACCGTCGCATCGTGACGCTGTTGGCCTTTGGTCCGGCGCTGACGATGATTGCGCTAACTGCGGTTACGGGCCGCGGCGCGGTGGCGATGTGGGGCTATCCGCTGTGGCTCTTCCTCGGCCTATGGCTCGTGATGGCCGCACGCGTCAGCCTCGATACCGCGCGGTTAACGCGGATTGTCGGCGCCTGGGCCGTGGTGTTTACGATATTTGTAATCGCGTTCGTCGCCAATTATCTGGTCCTGCCGTATTTCGATCACCGCTATCGCGCGGCGCTGTTTCCCGGCGACCAACTGGGCGCGGCATTAACGGCGCGCTTTCACGATGCTACGGGCGCGCCGCTGCGCTATGTGATCGGCACGATGTGGGACGGCGGCAATCTGGCGCATTATTCGCCGGACCAGCCAGAGGTGCTGATCGACGGATTGCCGCGCCGCGCGCCCTGGATCGATCTCGACGATCTGCGCGACAAAGGGGCGATGCTGGTATGGACGCAAAGCGATCCGCGGCAAGTGCCGGCGGCCTTCGCCGCGATTGCGCCCAGCGCCGAAATCGGCACGCCATTCGACCTACCGATGCGCCGTAACGACGGCGTAGTTCACGTCGGCTGGGCGATCTTGAAGCCGCGGTGATCACTTCCTCGCGCGAGAAAGAAGTCTCAAGCCACCGCTTTGATCGCGCGACCGACCTTGTCGACGATTTCATCGATCTGCGCCTCGGTCACGATCAGCGGCGGCGACAAAGCGATGGTCTCGCCGGCGGTGCGGATCATGACACCTTCGTCTTGGAACGCGCGCTCCATCGCCTGATAGGCGCGCAGGCCCGGCGCGCCCGGGCGCGAAGCGAGGTCGATACCGGCGGCAAGCCCGACGGTGCGGATATCGAGCACGCCGGCCAGGCCCTTGAGCGTCATCACCGCCTCGGCAAAGTACGGCTCGAGCGCCTTGGCGCGCGCGAACAGCTTCTCATCTCGATAAAGCTCGAGCGTCGCCAGTCCGGCGGCACAGGCGAGCGGATGCGCCGAATAAGTGTAGCCATGAAACAGTTCAATGGCATGCTCCGGCCCGCGCATGAACGCCTCGTAGATGCCGTCGCGTGCGATCACGCCGCCCATTGGCACCGCGCCCGACGTAACGCCTTTGGCGAAGGTGATTAGATCCGGCACCACGTCATAGCGCTCGGCGGCGAAGGCATAGCCGAGGCGGCCGAAGCCGGTAATCACTTCGTCGAAGATCAAGAGAATGCCGTGACGATCGCAGATCGCGCGCAGCCGCTGCAGATAGTCCTGCGGCGCCGGCAGCACGCCGGTCGAGCCGGCCATTGGCTCAACGATCACGGCGGCAATTGTCGAAGCATCGTGCAGCGCGACGATGCGCTCGAGCTCGTCAGCAAAATGCGCGCCCCATTGCGGCTCGCCTTTGCTGAAGGCCTGATGCTCACGGCTATAGGTCGCCGGCAGGTGATCGACACCGCTGAGAAGCGAGCCGAAGAATTTGCGATTGTTGACGATGCCGCCAACCGAAATACCGCCAAAACCGACGCCATGATAGCCGCGCTCGCGGCCGATTAATCGCGTGCGGCCGCCCTCCCCGCGCACATTATGGTAAGCGAGCGCAATTTTGAGCGCCGTGTCGACCGCTTCCGATCCCGAATTGCAGAAGAACACGCGATTGAGGTCGCCCGGCGCCAGTGCCGCGATCCGGCTAGCGAGCTCAAACGCCGCCGGATGCGCGAACTGGAACGCCGGCGAATAGTCGAGTTCCTCGGCTGCGCGTTTGATCGCCGCGACGATCGGGTCGCGGTTGTGGCCGGCATTGGTGCACCATAGTCCAGCGGTACCATCGAGCACGGCACGGTTCTCGGCCGTGTAGTAATGCATGTCCTTGGCGCGAACGATCATTCGCGGCGCGCGCTTGAAGCTGCGATTGGGCGTGAACGGCAGCCAATAAGATTCCAAATCGTTCGGCGCGGTCGCCGCTGCAGGGCGCGTTTGGGCCATTTCACTCTCCGGCATCGTGTTCGATTGGGGCGTGATCCGATCCTATCGCTTGCCGCTCGCCAACGCGACTGCTACCACCG
>JBASAH010000510.1:0-6717 GCA_049650505.1 Xanthobacteraceae bacterium | reverse complement strand
GGCCCAAGGGCCGCCAGACGGTGCCGCCGCGCGACGCCATCTGCCTGCAATTGCCGGGCGGCGGCGGCTTCGGCAATCCGCGCGCCCGTGATCCGCAACATGTGCGCGAAGATGTGCTCGACGGTTTGATCACGGCGGAAGCCGCGCGCCGCGATTACGGCGTTGCGATCAGCGCCGACGGCGAAATCGATGTTGCGGAAACCGAACGCATCAGAGCGTCAAAGAAATCCGCGGTGGCATAGATGCCCAAGCGAATGCAATGAGAGTCAGATGAGAGTCATCGGCATGATCGGGGCGACGCCGCCGCAAAGCGCGGCGACGCTGCATGTCATCGAGGGCGGGCTGTCGCCGAATTACGTGGCGGAGGCGGCCCGCGCCCACGAGAATTCCAGCTTCGATCTCGTGCTGGTTGGCTACTCGTCATCCTCCGCCGAAGGGTTTCTGGTGGCGCTGCATGCGGCGGCGCGCACCGAGCGGCTCGGTTATCTGATCGCGCATCGCCCCGGCTTTGTCGCGCCGACACTGATGGCGCGCAAGATCGCGACCTTCGACCATTTGAGTGGCGGCCGGCTCGCCGTCCACATCATCACCGGCAAAACCGACGACGAGCAGGAAGGCGACGGCGATTTCACGCCGAAGGCCGAACGTTATCGCCGCGCCGCCGAATATCTCGAACTGATGCAATTGACCTGGTCGAGCGAGCAGCCGTTCGACTTCGCCGGCGAGTTCTATCGCGTCAAGGGCGCGCATTCCGACGTACGCCCGTTGCAAAAGCCGCATCCGCTCTTGTTCTTCGGCGGCGCTTCCGAGGGCGCGCTGGCGATGGGCGCGCGGCTATGCGACGTCTACGCGATCTACGCCGAGCCGCTTGCCTCGACGCGCGAGCGCGTCAAGCAATTCCGCGCCCAGGCGGCGGCGTTCGGACGCACGCCCGGCTTCAACGTCTCGGTACGCCCGATCATTGCCCCGAGCGAAGGGGCGGCCTGGGACAAAGCCAATAAAATCCTTGCGGCGATGACCGGCGCCAAAGGCTGGAGCCGCCAGGAGGCGATGTCGGGGCCGGTCGACAATGCCGGCAAGCGGCTGATGGGCTTTGCGCTCGAACGCGACGTGCACGACGAGCGGCTGTGGATGCCGATCGCGCGGGCGACCGGCGCGCTCGGCAATACCTCTTGCTTGGTCGGCACACCGGAACAGGTCGCGCGCGCCATCCTCGAATATTACAAGCTCGGCATCAGCTCGGTGCTGATCCGCGGCTTCGATCCGTTCAACGACACGGTCGAGTTCGGCCGCGAGCTCATTCCGTGCATCAAGGCCGGGGCGCGCGAGATCGACCTGCTGCATGCAGCCGGCGATCAGACGCATTCCGGCCAATTCGCATGACGATGAGCGAATTTCCGGCCTTTGCGGAGATGGAGCGCAGCGGCTGGTCCGATGCGACACGCGCATCTGGTTACGTGCAATTGTTTGCCTCCGCGCCCGATCAGGCAATCGAAAGCCTGTTGGACGCGGCCGGCGCCGATCGCGGTCTCAAGGCGCTCGATTTGTGCTGCGGTCAGGGCAACGTTTCCGAAGCCATGCTGAGCCGTGGCTGCCAGGTCGTCGGGGTGGATTTTTCGCCGGCAATGCTCGCGTTCGCGCGGCAACGAGCGCAAACCGCAACCTTCGTTGAAGCGGACGCGCAGAACCTTCCTTTTTTCGATGCCGAATTTGATCTCGTGGTCTCCAATTTGGGCGTGTGCCATATCCCGGATCAGCCTCGCGCGCTTACAGAGGCACGGCGCGTTCTTCGTCCGGGTGGAAGATTCGCGATGACGGTATGGTGTGGACCCGAAAGCTCTCCCTGTTTTGCGAGCGTGTATGCGGCAATCAAGACGCATGGTGACCCACATGTCTCCGCGCCGTCAGGCCCGGATTTTCATCAGTTCGCAAGGCGTGATGTGGCGGTCAAACTGCTAACCGAGGCGGGGTTCGCAAATATCGATGTGACGACCGTTGATTGCGTATGGAGCCTCAATGCGCCGAAAGATCTATTTGAGATTTATGCAAAGGGTACGGTTCGTGCGGCCATGGTGCTTTCCAGGCAACCGCCGGAGAATCTGGCCGCAATCCGTTCAGCGCTGACAGCTATGGTGCGAGAGCAATTTTCCAGCGGGGGCCGTTGGCGTGTGCCCGTCCCCGCGGCTCTGGTGCGAGCGACCGCCTAGCGTCAAAGCATCACGGTTGTGGGCGCCGAGTTTCGTGAAAAATATCCATTCGCGATGCGCTATCCCGGTCTGCCACCGCCGTTCTCAAGCGGCAACAAAGCAGGCAAACGCTGCTTTACGCCGACATTGCCAGGGACGCGGGCGCGGCGGCGTCCTCCAAAACCATGTCGGCGCCTTTTTCGCCGATCATCACCGCCGCGGCATTGGTATTGCCGGACACGACCGTCGGCATGATCGAGGCGTCGATCACGCGCAGGCGCTCGAACCCGTGCACCAGCAAGCGTGCGTCGACCACGGCCAAGGAATCGCCGCCCATGCGGCAGGTCGAGGTCGGGTGATAGACCGTGGTGCCGGTGTCGCGCGCAAATGCGAGGAGATCGGCATCGGCGACGCATTGCGCGCCGGGCGCGCGCTCTTCCGCGATGTAACGGCGCATCGCCGGCTCGTTCATGATCCGGCGCATCGCCTTCATTCCGGCGACGACTGTGTCGCAGTCGGCACGCGCCGACAGATAACGCGGCTGAATCGCCGGCGGCATTCTCGGATCATTGGACTTGATGCGCACGAAGCCGCGGCTCTCCGGCCGCAACTGGCACACCGAAGTCATGAAGCCCGGAAAGTTATGGAGCACCGCGCCGGCCGCATCGGCGCTAAAAATCAGAAAATGAATTTGCACGTCGGGCGTCGCGAGTTCCGGCCGCGTGCGAAAGAACGCCCCGGCATAGCCGGCGCCGATCGTCAACAGCCCCTTGCGCGACATTAAATAGCGCAAGCCCGCGCCGTAGCGATAGCGCCAGTGATTGATCACATCGTTCATGGTGATCGGTTCGGTGCAGCGGTATTGCATGCGAATCTGCAGATGATCCTGCAGGTGGGCGCCGACGCCCGGCATATCGGCGATCACCGCGATGCCGAGGTCGCGCAGAATCTTGGCCGGACCGAGGCCGGAGAGTTGCAAAAGCTGCGGCGAATTGAATGCGCCGCCGGAGACGATGACTTCGCCATCGGCATAAGCGGTGCGCATTATGCCGTGCTGCAGATATTGCACGCCAATGGCGCGGCGGCCCGAAAACAGGATGCGGCTCGCGAGCGCGTCGGAGACGACTGCGAGATTGCGCCGGCGCCGCGCTTGCCGCAGATAGCCGACCGCAGTCGACCAGCGCCGGCCGTTTTTCGCCGTCAGTTGGAAATAGCCGGCGCCCTCTTGCGCCGCGCCGTTGAAATCATCGTTACGCGGAATGCCGGCCTGTTGCGCGGCCTCGATGAAGGCTTCGCAGAGCGGATGCGGCTCGCTGACATCCGACACCGCGAGCGGCCCGCCGACACCGTGGAAGTCGTCGCCGCCGCGACCTTGATCTTCGGCGCGCCGGAAATAGGGGAGCACGTCGGCAAAGCCCCAGCCGGCATTGCCGAGTTGTCGCCAATGATCGTAATCCTCGTGCTGGCCGCGGATGTAGAGCAGACCGTTGATCGAACTCGATCCGCCCAGCACCTTGCCGCGCGGCTGGATGATTTGGCGGTTATTGAGCTCCGGTTCCGGCTCGGTTTTGTATAGCCAATTGACTTTGGCATTGTCGAACAGCTTGCCATAGCCGAGCGGGATATGAATCCAGATGTGCCGGTCATGGCCGCCGGCTTCGAGCAGTAAGACGCGGTGCCGGCCGGATTCGGTCAGCCGATTGGCCAAGACGCAGCCGGCGGAGCCGGCGCCGACGACGATGTAATCGAACCGTGCTTGATCCGGAATCGCCGCCATCCTTGCTCTCCCTATTCGTCCATTCTCATCGCCGGATTTGGTGAGTATAACGCTTCTCCGCCCCAGCATAGCGAAGCGCAGCGGGGAGGGGATTTCGAGGAGACGCGCGTGAACAAATTCGGTGTCGGTCAGCCCGTGCCGCGGGTCGAGGACCCGCGGTTTATCACCGGCCGCGGCCGCTTTGTCGATGATTTAGAACTTCCGCAGCAGTGCCACGGCGTGGTGGTGATGTCGCCGCACGCGCATGCCCGTATCAAGCGCATCGATACCGCGAAGGCCAAAGCCGCCGCCGGCGTGCTTGCCGTGCTCACCGGCGCTGATGCCGCGGCCGACAAGCTTGGCGGCTTGGCGCCACCGATGCCCGAGGACATGGGCGGCCCCAAAGGTTTCCGCACGCTGCGCGCCATCCTGGAACGCGAGAAAGTCCGCGCGGTCGGCGATCGCGTCGCTTTCGTCGTTGCCGAGACGACTGCGCAGGCGAGAGATGCCACCGAACTGATCGAAATCGACTACGAGCCGCTGCCGGCCGTCGTCGGCGTCGAGGATGCCGTCAAGCCGGGCGCGCCGGCGGTGTGGGACGAGGCGCCGAACAATGTCGCTTTCACATTGATGATGGGTAACAAGGACGCGACCGACGCCGCCTTCGCACAGGCGCGGCACGTTGTTTCGCTCAAGCTGAACAACAACCGCGTCACCGCGAATTCCATCGAGCCGCGGGCGGCAATCGGCCAATATCATCCGGACAGCGACAGCTACACGCTCTATTCCACCTCGCAGAATCCGCACGGCACGCGCTCCGCAGTCGCCGGCCAGGTCCTAAAAATTCCCGAAACCAAGCTTCGCGTCATCTCGCCCGATGTCGGCGGCGGCTTCGGCATGAAGCACGGCGGTTACCCGGAGGATGCGCTCGTGGTGTGGGCCTCGCGCCATGTCGGCGGACGTCCGGTGAAATGGGTTTCGACGCGTTCCGAGGCTTTGCTCGGCGATTCGCAAGGCCGCGATCAGGTCGTCACCGGGGAATTGGCGCTAGACGAGCGCGGCAAAATTTTGGGGCTGCGCGTCAATGCGCTGCACGCGATGGGTTCGCATGTTTTCGGCGCCGCGATGGTGGTGCCGTTGTTCGCGCTGCGGCTGTCGCCGGGCGTGTATCAGATTCCGGCGGTCTATGCTGTCGGCAAGGCGGTGTTCACCAATACTATTCCGCTTGCGCCGTATCGCGGCGCCGGGCGGCCCGAAGCGACGTTTCTGATCGAAATGCTGCTCGACCGCGCGGCGCTCGTCATCGGCGTCGACGCCATAGAAATCAGGCGGCGCAATTTCATTCCCTCCGCCGCCATGCCGCACAAGGTGCAAACCGGCGTTACTTACGACAGCGGCGATTTCGTGCATGTCATGGACGAGTGCCTGAAGCTTGCCGATTGGAACGGTTTCGGCAAACGCGCCGCCGAATCCAAAAAGGACGGCAAGCTGCGCGGCCGCGGCGTCGGCTATTTCCTGGAAGAAGCCGCGGTGTTCAACGATCGTATGGTGCTGCGCTTCGATCCGAGCGGCATGCTGACCATTCTCGCCGGCACGCATTCGCATGGCCAGGGCCATCAGACTGTCTACATGCAGATGGTGAGCGAGTGGCTCGGCGTGCCGTTCGAGAATATCCGCTTCGTACAGGGCGACACCGACGCGGTGCCGATGGGCCGCGGCACCTATGGTTCGCGCAGCATGCATGTCGGCGGCAATGCGCTCAAACGCGCCGCCGACGCGATCATCGAGAAAGCAAAGCCGATGGCGGCGACGATGCTTGAAGCCGCCGCCGGCGACCTCGAATTCAAGGACGGATCGTTCCGCATCGTCGGAACCGACCGCGCTTTGCCACTGACCGAGGTCGCCAAGGGATTTTATCGGCCAATGATGCTGCCGCCGCAATTCGACGTTGGACTGGAAGCCTCCGGCACCTTCGCCGCCGAGCCGCCGAATTATCCCAACGGCTGTCACGTCTGCGAGGTGGAGATCGATCCCGAAACCGGCGCGGTTACGCTCGATCGTTATGCCGCAGTCGACGACGTCGGCAAGGTCATGAACCGCCTTCTCTGCGAGGGCCAGATTCATGGCGGCGTCGCGCAAGGCGCCGGCCAGGCGCTGATGGAGGCGATCGTGTTCGATTCCGCCGGTCAGCTCCTCACCGGCAGTTTCCAGGATTACGCCATGCCACGCGCCGCCGATCTGCCGGACTTCACGTCGGAGCTGACGGAAGTTCCGGCCAAGACCAATCCGCTCGGCGTCAAAGGCGCGGGCGAAGCCGGCTGCGTCGGCGCGATGCCTGCGGTCGCCAATGCGCTGGTCGATGCGCTTTCCCACCTCGGCGTCCGTCATGTGGAGATGCCGGCCACCCCGGAGCGGCTGTGGCGCGTGATCCAGGGGGCGAGCGCCGGGTGAGTCAGTTCTCTCGCAATTCATATGAAGCCTTTGGAGGTCGGCACCATGAAAAAATCATTCGTTCGCGGCACCTGGCAGGTGAAGCGCGCATTCTCGCCATGCGTGATCACCGAAGGCGGCGGCCGGACCATTTACGTCGCCGGGCATACCGGTCAGGTCGATGATTCCGGCAAGTCTCTCGCCGCCGACTTCGATGCGCAGTTCAAACAGACCTTCCGCAATATCGAGAAGACACTGGCCGAGGCGGGCGCGAAGCTGAGCGATATGGTGACGATGACGGTGTTTCTGATCGACGCGCGCTACCCCACCCGCATGACCGAGTTG
>JBASAH010000509.1:0-20443 GCA_049650505.1 Xanthobacteraceae bacterium | reverse complement strand
GCCCCGACCAGCGCGTCATCGTGATCGGCGACGCCGCCCGCACCGGAAAAAGCAAGGAGGCAATCGCCAGCGCATTCGAAGCGGCGTTGCTGGGGCGCGGCGCGGAGGCTAATCTCTGAACCTGCTCAAGATTGCCCATATCGACGCCGGAGGAACGGCCATGGTTAGACAATCGGCTGGACAATTGCACCCTGTGAGGATCGCGCCCAAAGGCATGGGACTCAATGATTTCGTAGCCATGCAGGAGGGTTTCTTCGCGGCCGAGGGCCTGGACGTCGAGTTCGACTGGAAGACATTTCGCGGCACGCAATCGAGCTGGAAAGGCCTCGACTATCTCCAACGTCCGCAGGATCGCCCCTATACGCAAGACAATGCCGATGTGATCCAGGGCGCCTGCGTCTGGGGCAGCATCTGCAACGCCAGCGCCGGCATGGGCCGCTTCGTCGCCGACGCTTACGGCGTGTCGCCGTGGGCTATTTTCGTCCGCCCGGATTCGCCCATTCGCAAGCCCGCGGACCTCAAAGACATTCCGATTTCGGTGGGCATGCGCGCCGGCAGCCATTTCAACGTGCCGTACCGGCTGGAAAAGTACCTGCCGCTTGCGAACATCAAGACCGTGAATACCGGCGGTTTCGGCGCTCGCCTCAAAGCACTGCTCGATGGCGAGGTGGACGCGGCAAGCCTGTTGCCGCCGCAGATCGCGATGGCCGAGCAGCTCGGCTTGCGCCAGATCCTCGCCGACACCTTCCATACATTATGGTGGGTGCCGGAGGCAGCGCCGGCCGAGATCGTGACAAGCTATTTGCGGGCGCTCGAGCGCGCCGAGCAGGCGCTGGACGCTGATCTCGAAAAATACTTGCCGCTATGGAAGCTCGCCGTGCCGGCTGAATTCGAAAACGTCCACCCGTGGGATTTCAGGCGCTTCGGTCGCGGCGAGCGTTTCGTCTATCGGCCGATCCCGCGTTCCGAATTCGACGAGGTGTTGGAACAGGTCGAGCGCTGGGGGCTGGACCAGTATCTCAAGGATAAAAGCTTCGAGAATTTGGCCGCGGATTTGACCGCCGGCGCGGCGCGCTAAAGCGAAATGTCTCTAGGTTGAATCGCCATTTCGCTTTAGCTTATTGTTTGAGCATGATCTTTTCCGAAAACCGGTTTCCACTTTTCGGGATCATGCTTTAGCGCAGAGCAAGTCGGAGTGAATACTACATGCGTCATGGCCGGACTTGTCCCGGCCATGACGGCTTATGAGCGCGTGCCTATCCGACCGGGATGCCCGCCATAGGCGAGCGAAGCGACGCCGTTCTGCGAACGGCTATGCGCGGGCATGACGAGTGAAAACGCGCGCAGCCAACTACGCCCGTCCGGTCAGCTCGCGCGCCTTGTCGAGATTGCCGTAGCTGCGCACCGGCGCGCACATCAAGAAGCGGTAGCCCTCCTTGACGACGCGCTCGACATTGTGCGTCTCCACATGCGGATGGCCGACGACGACATTGGCTTCCCTGCAGGTGCTGACGATTTGCGCCATCGCATCGAGCACGACCTTGTGCTCGTATTGCCGCGGGTAGCCAAGCTCCTGGGAAAGATCCCCCTCGCCGATCAGAATGGCGCCGATGCCGGAAACGTTTTTCAAAATGTCTTTCAGGTTCGCGATGCCTTCGGTGTCCTCGATCATCAAAATAACGAATATCTCACCCTTGGGATTGAGCGGCCATACGTCGGCGCGCTCGTAATATTCCTGCTGGGTAATGCCCCAATAACGCACCGCCTGCGTCGGACCGTCGCCGCGAATGCCGGCCGGCTCATAAAGCGGCTTGTTCTTCAGACGCGGATAGCGACACGCGGCGACCGCGTTGTAGGCCTGTTCGACATTGCTGATATGCGGCCAGATTATTCCGTAGGCACCAAGGTCGAGCACCTGCTTGGCATGGAATTGCGCCTTTTCGCCGCCGTTCGGTGGAATCCGCGCGAACGGCGCGACCGCCGGCGCGACCGATCCCGATTGCGCGATCTGCCGCCGATTGAGCATGTATTGCAGGCAATCGCGGAAAGCGCGGATATCGTAGGCGTTGTGCTCCATCTCGTAGACCACGGCATCGTATTTTGCAGTGGCGAGCGCGACCGCCGCCTCGGTATCGGCCGGCGTGAAAGTGGTCAAAGCATGCCGGCCCTTTTCCAGTGCGCCAATCACGCCGTTGAGCCGTGGAAGTTCTGCCATTCCGTTCCTCCCTTAGAGCGTAGTTGCTTCAAATTGAACCGATCGGTGCTCTAGCATGTAGATGGAGCATGATCTTTTTGGAAAACCGGTTTCCACTTTTCCGGATCATGCTCCAATAGCGGCGGCATCCTAACGGGTCGTCGGTATCATTGCGAGACGCGCGGCTCTCGTCAAAACAGAAACATGGGATGCGAAATTAGACCGTTTGCTTCTTTTTTCACGGCGCATTTGATAATCGCCGCGTTTGATAATCCCGCCGTTTGACAATCGCGCAATGGGCCCTAGCATCTGAGCTTTCCAACTCCGAAATGGCGCTGTCTCATGATCATCGATTGCCACGGCCACTACACCACCGAACCCAAGGACCTGCATCGTTTCCGCAAAGAACAGACGGCGGCCGTGAGCTCCGGCGACAAGACCGCGATGCCGTCGCGCGCTTCGCTGAAAATATCGGACGACGAAATCCGCGAAAGCATCGAGCAAAATCAACTTAAATTGCAGCGTGACCGTGGCACCGATCTGACGATCTTCTCGCCACGCGCATCGGGGATGGGCCATCACATCGGCGATGAGACCGTAAGCCTCGAATGGTCCCAGATCTGCAACGATCTAATCGCGCGCGTCGTCTCGCTGTTTCCGCAGAATTTCGTCGGCGTGTGCCAGTTGCCGCAATCGCCCGGCGTGCCGCCTAAGCATGCGATCGGCGAGCTGGAGCGCTGCGTGAAAATGGGATTCATCGGCTGCAATCTCAATCCCGATCCATCCGGCGGCTATTTCAATGCGCCGCCCTTGACCGACAAGTGGTGGTATCCGTTCTACGAAAAAATGGTCGAGCTCGACGTGCCGGCCATGATTCATGTGTCGGGCTGTTGTAACCCGGCCATGCACACGACCGGTTCGTATTATCTTAACGCCGATACCATGGCGTTCATGCAGCTTATCCTTTCCGATCTGTTCAAAGACTTTCCGACTTTGAAATTGATTATTCCGCATGGCGGCGGCGCGGTGCCGTTCCATTGGGGTCGTTTTCGCGGCATCGCGCTCAACAATGGGCGGCCGGAGCTCGCCGAGATCATCAAGAGCAACATCTTCTTCGACACCTGCGTCTATCACCAGCCGGGCATAAATCTGCTTGCCGAAGTCGTGCCGGCCGAAAACATCCTGTTCGCATCGGAAATGGTCGGGGCCGTTAAAGGCATCGATCCCAGGTCGGGTCATTATTTCGACGACACCAAGCGTTACGTCGACAATGCCCGCGGGCTCGACGAGAGCGCGCGGCAAAAAATATTCGAAGGCAACGCCCGCAGAGTGTTCAGCCGGCTGAAGACAAAGATTGCGGCGACGGCATAGGATTCATTCGCTTTGGCGAGAGCTAAATCGCAGATCCAACTGAAACGGCAAGGCGGAGCGCACGTCGTTCGCATTGGCGAGCGCGAAATCGAAACCCGCGGCCTGTCCGACAGCTTTTGGACCGATCTCTATCACCGCTCGATGACGGTGTATTGGCCGGTCTTTTTCGGCACGGCGGCGGCGATTTTTATTATCCTCAACACGCTCTTCGCGTTCTTGTATTGGCTGGGCGACGAACCGATCGCCAATGTCGCCGGCAATGAGCCGCTCGGCCTGTTTTATTTTTCAATCGAGACGCTCGCCACTGTCGGCTATGGCGATATGCATCCGCAGACACATTACGGGCATTTCATCGCCACCGTAGAAATTTTCACTGGGATGTCATTCCTCGCGGTGATGACCGGGCTGATCTTCGCCCGTTTTTCACGCCCGCGCGCCCGCTTCATCTTCGCCCAATATGCCGTCGTGACCGGCCATCAGGGTCAGCCGACATTGATGATCCGGATCGCCAATGCCCGCAACAATACGATTTCGCAAGCGACTGCGCGGCTGTGGCTTATACGCATGGAAACCACTGTCGAAGGTTATGAGCTACGCCGTTACCACGAGCTATTGCTCGAGCGCCGCGAACATCCGATGTTCATGCTGAGCTGGTCGATATTTCACACCATCGATGAAACAAGCCCGTTGTACCGCATGACCAAGGCCGATCTCGCCGCCGTCGACGCCAACTTGACGCTCAATGTCAGCGGCGTCGACGACAGCTCGGCGCAGCATCTCTATGCGCGGCGGATTTATTCGTATGAGGACATCCGTTGGAACCATCGCTATCGCGACATCACCGGCACATCGAACGAAGGCAAGCTCCTGATCGACTACAGCGTGTTCCACGAGGTCGAGCCCGAATAATTAGAGCATGATCCGGAAAAGTGGAAACCGGTTTTCCGAAAAGATCATGCTCCATCAATATGCTAGAGCGCCGATCGATTTCAATTTGAAGCAACTACGCTCTAGGCGCGCCCGTCCGCCGATTTCGGGATCTTGCTCTAGCTCGCCTTGCGCGCCGAAGACTGTACGGCGCGGTTCCTCCAGCTAGCGAGTGCCTTGACGAAGGCATTTGGCCGGGTTTTGTCGTAATCGACCGCGATCACGTGCTCGACCGAGGCAGCCGGAATTTTTGCAACGCGGGCGGCGCCATTTCGCAGTAAGCCCCGCGACTTAGCGCGCCTGGATTTCTTGGCATGGTCAAGCGCGATCGGGCCGACATGGGTGAGGAACACTTTTTCGTGGGGGCGATTGAGCATGGCAATCGCTTGCCGCAATGGCAGCCACTTCACTGCTTTGACGTCGTCCATCAGCTCGCGCGCGGACGAGCCGACCGCGCGCATCAGCCAGAACTGCACAATCTTGATCTTGCCTTCTGCGGCGTAGCACATCGAGCCGAGAAATTCGTGGACCGATACGTTGTATCCGGTCTCTTCCAGCACCTCGCGCTTGGCGCAATCGCGGGGATGTTCCCGCGGCATGAGCTTGCCTTTGGGCAGGACCCAAGCCTTTTCCCTTCGTAATCGCACGATGGCGACGCGCGGTCGCGACTTTCCCCGTAAGACGATGCCCCCCGCGGCCAGAATCGGCGCGTGGCCTTTCGCCGAATCAGTCATGTAAAACCTATGCCGGATGCCCGCTCCCAGAGCAAGTAGCTGCGGATTCACGACACGCTGATGACGACCTTGCCGAAGTGGCGATTGGCGCGCATCAGCGCCAGCGCTTCGCCGATATCCACAAGCTTGTAGGTTTTGTGGATCGGCATCGACAGCTTACCCGCTTCGATCGCGGGCCACAGATCGGCGCGCATGCGGCGATTGATCTCGCGGACCTCCTCGGCGCTGCGGGTCCGAAACGTCACGCCGATATAGTCGATGCGTTTGAGCGCATGCTTATCGAAATCGAACTCGCCCTTCATGCCGCCAAGCCGGCCGACATTGACAATGCGGCCGAGAATACTGGCCGCTTCCAGATTCTGATTGGCGACAGGCGCGGAAACGAGATCGACGATAAGATCGACGCCCTTTCCGCCGGTAGCGTTTTTGACCTGGTCGGGCCAACTTGGATCGGCCGAGTCGAGCGCGAGATCGCAGCCGAATTCGTGGAGCCGCGCACGGCGATCGGCATTCGTCGATGTGCCAATCACCAGCGAGGCGCCCATGAGCTTGCCTATTTGCATGCCCATGAGGCCGACGCCCGCGCTGGCCCCCTGCATCAGCATGGTTTCGCCGCGCTTTAAGCGACCGGCCGTGACCACGGCATTGTGCATGGTCTGCAAGGCGACCGGAAAGCATGCCGCCTGCTCGTAGCTCATATTGTTTCCCGGAATGCGATGCACCCGCCCGGCATCGGTCACGACATATTCCGCAAAGCCGCCAGGGGCCGAGGCCATAATACGATCCCCAGGCTTGACCCCCTCCACTTCACTGCCAACCGCCTCGACCTCACCCGCGCACTCCAAGCCGAGCCGAGCGCCGACGCCGCCGACGCTGCCGTGCTGGTGGCCTAAGGCGACGAGAAGGTCGGCCCGGTTGAGGCTTGAGGCCCGCACCCGGATCAGAACTTCGTTTGGCTTCGGTGCCGGCTTCGGCAGGTCGCGGATTTCAACGCCTTTGTCGCCCAGAACGGCAGCTCGCATGATTTTTCCCTCCGGTCGCGCCTATATCCACGGTGTGGTATCGTTGATGCCGTGCCAGGTTCAACTGCTTCGGCAAGACGCCGCGCGAGAACGGTTCACCGATGAACCAGCTTATCCGCCCGCAAAAGATCGGCGCTTCGGCCTGCCCGCATGACTGCCCCTCGACCTGTGCCTTGGAAGTCGAGATTTTCGACGACCATACGATCGGCCGCGTACGTGGTGCGCGGGATAATGCCTACACGGCGGGCGTCATCTGCGCCAAGGTCGCACGCTATGCCGAGCGCGTACATCACCCGGACCGGCTGAAGCACCCGCTGCGCCGTAGCGGCGCCAAAGGTAGCGGCGAGTTTGCGCCGATTTCCTGGGACGACGCGCTCGACATTGTGGCCGAAGAGTTTACGCGCGCCGAACAAAAGCACGGTTCGCAAGCCGTCTGGCCGTATCTTTATGCCGGCACGATGGGTTACGTCATGCGCGATGGCATCCATCGCCTGCGCCATGCCAAGAAATATTCCGGCTTCTTTTCCACGATCTGCGTCAATCCGGCGTTCACCGGCTTCATTGCCGGCACGGGAAAGCTTGCCGGAGCCGATCCGCGCGAGATGGCGAAGTCCGACCTGGTCGTGATCTGGGGGACCAATGCGGCCAACACCCAGGTCAATGTGATGACGCATGCGACGCGCGCCCGCAAAGAGCGTGGCGCCAAGATCGCCGTCGTCGATGTCTACATGAATACGACCATGAAGCAGGCGGATCTGCCGGTGCTGATCCGGCCGGGCACCGACGGCGCGCTCGCTTGCGCGGTGATGCATTGCCTGTTCCGCGACGGCAAGGCGGACTGGGACTATCTGGAACGCTACACCGACGCGCCGCACGAGCTCGCCGACCATGTGCGTAGTCGCGACCCGGAATGGGCGGCCGCCATTACCGGTTGCCCGGTGTCGACGATCGAGGCATTCGCGCAACTTATCGGCGAAAGAAAACGCGCCTTTTTCCGGCTCGGTTACGGTTTCTCGCGCTCCCGCAACGGTGCCGTGAATATGCACGCGGCGAGCTGTATCGCCGCCGTCACCGGCGCTTGGCGGCTCGAAGGCGGCGGCGCCTTTCACAATAACGGCGGCGTGTTCCATCTGAACAACAGCCTGATCGAAGGCAGCGATCTACGCGACCCTTCGATCCGCATGCTCGACCAATCCCGCATCGGCGCCATTCTGACCGGCGATAAAGAGGCGCTGATCGGCGGACCGCCGGTCACGGCGATGCTCATTCAGAACACCAATCCGATCGCCGTCGCGCCGGATCAGAACGTGGTGAAGCGCGGCTTTGCCCGCGATGATCTTTTCGTCTGCGTGCACGAGCAGTTCATGACCGACACCGCCAAAGCGGCCGATATCGTACTTCCCGCCACGATGTTCATCGAGCACGACGATTTCTACACGGCGGGCGGCAGCCAATACATCCTGCTCGGTCCGAAGCTGATCGAGCCGCCCGGCGAGTGCCGCAACAATCACGAAGTGATCTGCGCGCTGGCAAAACGGCTCGGCGCCGAACATCCGGGTTTCGACATGTCGCCGCGCGAATTGATCGACGCGTCGCTGCAAAAATCTGGCTGGGGCACGCTCACCGAACTTGAGGCTAAACGCTGGATCGACTGCCAGCCGGATTTTACCGCCGCGCATTATCTCAACGGCTTCGCCTATCCGGACGGCAAATTCCGTTTCAAGCCGGACTGGCCGAGCGTGCCGTTCCAGCGCTGGCACCGGACCACCATTCCGACGCCGATGCCGGAATTGCCCGACCATTGGGACGTGATCGAGGAAGCCGATAACGAGCATCCGTTCCGGCTCGCGACCTCGCCGGCGCGCGGCTTTCTCAATTCGAGTTTCACCGAGACGCGAACATCGCTGGCGACGGAGGGGCGGCCCGAAGTGACGATCCATCCGCAGGACGCCGCCGGTTGCGGCGTCGCGCATGGCGATGAAGTGGTACTCGGCAACAAGCGCGGCGAAGTGCGGCTGCACGCCAGGCTATTCGAGGGCGTCCGCCGCGGCGTCTTGATCGCCGAATCGCTGTGGCCCAACTCGGCCTTCGCCGACGGCCGCGGCATCAACACATTAACCGGCGCCGATTCCATTGCGCCGTTCGGCGGTGCAGCCTTCCACGATAACAAGGTCTGGCTGCGAAGAGCGTAAACCACCTGGCCGCTGCGCTATCGCTCCGCAGGGAAGGAGCGGCTGAACGGCGCCGCGTCGGCGGCGACGATCTCTTTGCCGATCGGCCAGAGCGCAATGCCGGCGAGCTTCAGATGCGCCCAGGCAAAGGGAATGCCAATGATCGTCACCGCAAGCAGGATGGCGGTGATGAGGTGACCTAATGCCAGCCACCAGCCGGCAAGCACCAGCCAAATGATATTGCCGATGAGCCCGAAGGATCCGGTACCGAGATCATGGCGGCCGGAATATTCGGCGCGCGAGACCGCTTTCCGGCCGAATGGCAGCAAAGTGTACGAAGCGATGTTGAAGGCCGAGCGGGCCCACGGCAGCCCGATAATGGTGATTGCCATGACGATGGCGGCAAACACCCAGGCGACGGCCATCCACAGCCCGCCGAAGACGATCCACAAGAGATTGAGCAGAAAGGCGACTGGCGACATGGTGGTTATGTAAACTGCCTTCGGCTGATCGCAATCGCGGAACCTCGATGCGGTTCCGTTTGCGTTGCTCGGCGTCTGGCGCGCTGACAGCATTGTTTGAGCATGATCTTTTCCGAAAACCGGTTTCCACTTTTCGGGATCATGCTTTAATCAAATAGCGCCACAGCGCGGGTCCAACCGGCCGAGCCGCTTTTCACCTTGTGCGGGAAACAGGCGACGATGAAGCCATGATCCGGAAGCTGCTCTAGATTGCACAGTTTCTCCATATGGCAATATGGAATTTCGCGGCCGGCCTTGTGGCCCTCCCAGATGATCGATGGGTCGCGGGTTTCCAGCCAGCGCTGACGGGTATGAACAAATGGTGCGTCCCAACCCCAGGCATCGATGCCGGTGACGCGCACGCCGCGCGAGGTCAAATAAAGCGTGGCTTCACGCCCCATGCCGCAGCCGGCAGTGAGATATTCGTCGGTGCCGACGCAGCTCGCGGCGCGGGTATTCACCAGGACGACGTCGAAGGGTTTGAGCTCATGGCCGATGCGCTTGAGCTCGGCCTCCACTTCCACGGCGGTGACCACGTGACCATCGGCCATTTTGCGGAAATCGAGCTTGACGCCGGGCCGGAAAAACCAATCGAGCGGCACCTGATCGATGGTCATCATCGGCTTGCCATCGATCGACTTCGATTGGAAATGAATGGGAGCGTCCATATGCGTGCCGTTATGCGTCGTGAGCTGAATTTCTTCGATCGCCCATGCTTCGCCATCCGGCAGATCCTCGCGGCGCAGTCCCGGAAAAAGCTCAAGCAAGAGCGGCGCAGTGTCGGCGTTGCTGCGGTAGGCGATTTTGGGCCGCATAAATGGCGGGTCGTAGACCGTTTCGTTTTCAAGCGGCGAGGACAGATCGATAATACGGCTGGGCAGTTTCATTGCTCCCCCGCTCGGGTTTTGGTTTGCTGCCGCTGGCAGCGGGATGAGATTTCGTCGAATACTCATCCCGCTTCAGCTTTTTATTCGAGCATGATTTTTTCCGAAAACCGGTTCTCACTTTTCGGGTTCATGCTTTAGCTGCTATCCCGGGGCGTGATTGTCGTCACGCTAACCGGATGGTTCTTGGATCGAACTATACCGGTTATGGCTGGACCAGAAAGGACGGCCCATGATCTTGGTCACTGGCGCGAGCGGCTTTGTCGGCTCGGCCGTTGTCCGGCATCTCATTAAAGCCGGTCACCAGGTCCGTGCGCTTGTTCGCCCAACGAGCTCGCGCACTAATCTAGCCGAATTGCGGGTGGAGATCGTGGAAGGCGATCTGCGCGACGTGGAGTCGCTTATCCGCGCCATGACAGGCATTCGTTATGTCTTTCATGTCGCCGCCGATTACCGGCTATGGGCGCGCAATCCGCAAGACATCGTGCGGACCAATGTCGAAGGCACGCGCAATCTGATGACCGCGGCGCTGCGTGCGGGGGTCGAACGGATCGTCCATACCAGTAGCGTCGCGACGCTTAATGCGCGGCCGGACGGCAAAGCCAGCGACGAAACATTCCGGCTCGAAGCGCAAGCGGCGGTCGGCGCTTATAAATACAGCAAGATCGTCGCCGAGCGACTGGTCGAAACGATGACGGCGGAGCAGAATCTTCCAGCGATCATCGTCAATCCATCTACGCCGATCGGACCGGGCGACGTTCGACCGACACCGACCGGACGCATCATCGTCCAGGCGGCCGCCGGCCGCATGCCGGCTTATGTCGATACCGGGTTGAACCTCGTCCATGTCGATGACGTCGCCGCCGGACATTTGGCTGCCTTGCAGAGCGGCCGCATTGGGGAGCGCTACATTCTC
This sequence comes from Xanthobacteraceae bacterium, assembly GCA_049650505.1. Classification (GTDB taxonomy): domain Bacteria; phylum Pseudomonadota; class Alphaproteobacteria; order Rhizobiales; family Xanthobacteraceae; genus BOG-931. The sequence goes on along the minus strand of JBASAH010000509.1, from coordinate 9,703 downwards.
GGCGGGCAGGATGTTCTCCTCGGCGACATGCTGCGCGAAATCGCGCGCCAAGCCGGCCGCGCTCCGCCACGGTTGCGTCTGCCGCGGCGGCTGATTTTTCCGATCGCCTACGGGGCCGAAGCGGTTGCGCGTTTCACTGGCCGCGAGCCATTCGTGACGACGACCGGACTGCGGCTCGCCAAGGACCGCATGTTTTTCACGTCAGCCAAGGCGGAACGCGAGCTCGGCTACCGCGCGCGGTCCTATAGCGAAGCGATCGCCGAAGCGATCGCCTGGTTCCGGCAGCACGGCTATCTCAAATAGACGTCAGCGCGCGATCCGATTAAGTCGAATCACTACGCGTTCCTAACATTTTGTTTGCACATGATCTTATCCGAAAACCGGATCCCACTTTTCGGGATCATGCGCTAGTGCGCCGCGTTGCGTTCGCGCAGGAAATGAAAAAACTCGACGCCCTCACGCAATCGCCGCTTCAGCATCTCGCGGCTGGTCAGCATCTCGCGCAGGATTTCCGCGATCTTGGAAGGACGGAAATAGAACTTCTTGTAGAACTCCTCCACCGAATCGAAGATCTCGGTGTGTCCGAGATGCGGATAGTTGAGCGGCGCGATCTGCGTGCCCTCGTCCGTGAGCAGGTCGACGTCAGAGGCGAACCAGCCGTTCTCCTTCGCCTGCTTGTAGAGGAAAGTGCCCGGATAGGGCGCTGCCAGCGATACCTGCAGGGTGCGCGGGTTCACATCCTTGGCGAACTGGAGCGTCTCCTGGATCGTCTCGGTCGTCTCACCCGGCAAGCCTAGAATGAACGTGCCGTGCACGACGATGCCGAGTTCGCGGCAGTCTTTGGAGAAACGGCGCGCCACCTCGACGAGCACGCCTTTCTTGATATTGTGCAGGATCTTCTGGTTGCCGGATTCGTATCCGACGAGCAGCAGGCGCAGACCGTTGGCCTTCATCACCTCGAGCGTCTTGCGCGGCACATTGGCCTTGGCATTGCACGACCAGGTGACGCCGAGCGGACCAAGCGCCTGAGCGAGCGCTTCGACGCGCGGATGATCGTCGGTCAGCGTGTCGTCGTCGAAGAAGATCTCCTTCACCTGCGGAAATTCCTTCATGACGTATTTCACGTCCTCGACGACGCGATCGATCGACATGGCGCGGTATTTGTGCCCGCCGATAGTTTGCGGCCACAGGCAGAAGGTGCAGCGCGATTTGCAGCCACGGCCGGTATACCAGCTCATATAGGGGTGCTTGAGATAGCCGCCGAAATAGTTCTCGACCTTGAGCTGTTTGTAGACTGGGAGCACGGACGGGAGTCTGTCCATGTCCATCAAAACCTCGCGCTCGGGGTTGTGGAAAATCTCGCCGTTTGGTCCGCGATAGGAGAGACCCTTGATGGTCGACCAGTCGGCGCCCTCGGCAAGCTCCTTGATGGTAAACTCGTATTCGTTGCGGCAGACGAAATCGATCGCCGGCGCCGCTTCCAGGCTTTCCTGCGGCTCAACCGCGACTTTGGCGCCGATGAAGCCGATCTTGGCCGTCGGGTTGATCGCGCGGATCATGCCGACCGTCTTTACGTCGGACTTGAAGCTCGGCGTCGAGGTGTGGACCACGATGAAGTCGTGCGACCTCACGTCGTCTTCGATGTCCTCGAAGGTCAGCCCATGCGGCGGCGCGTCGATGATCTTGGAGCCGGGCACCATGGCAGCGGCCTGCGCCAGCCAGGTTGGAAACCAAAACGACTTCACCTCGCGCTTCATCTGGTAACGCGCGCCGGCGCCGCCGTCGAAACCCTCAAACGACGGCGCCTGCAAGAATAAAGTGCGCATCATCAATCGGCCTCACTGTAATAAGCGAGCGTGTGGTCGGCCTTGACCCCATAGCGTTGGCCGCGCCATTCGACGCGGCGGCCCAAAAAGCTCGCGACAAATACGGCGAACGACAATACGTCGCGAATTGGGCCGAACCAGAATATACCATTGTGCAGGTTGAAGAGACGACGCAGTTCGGCTTGGAGCGCGAAACGGCAAGCAAGCGCCAGGGCAAGGATGAAGGCGGCGGGCGTGAGCCCGCCGAGGATTACGCCGAGCAAGGCCAGCGGCACCGCATGCGTGATGGCCAGCCCGGCATAACCCAAGGGATCGACCGCGCGGATGGTCCGTGCCCAGCGAATCTCGTGAAGCAACAGTTCGTGCAACGATCGTTCGGCGCACGTATGTGCGACGATGAAAGGCGGAATCGCCACCTTCAGCCCGGCCCGGCGCACCGCCGTGCCCATCGCGTAATCGTCGGCCAATTGATCGGCGATCGATTGCAAGCTACCTATCTTCGTAAGCGTCGTTTTCGTGACAGCGATCGTGGAGCCGAAGCAGGGCGTCGCCAGCCCGAGTTTCAGGCCGATCAGCACGTTCGGGAGAAAATGATAATCGATCGCCGCCGCGGAGAAGCGCGACCAAATCCCGCTCGCCACGGCGCCACAATAGAGACAGGTCACAAGTCCGACGCCCGGCTGGCCGAGGGTCGCTGCAATGGTCATGAGATAATCGCGCGGAACCGCAATGTCGCTGTCCGAGATAATCAACAATTCGTGCCGTGCCTCACTCTGCATGTTGATGAGGTTCGACACTTTTGCGTTGGCGCCGTGGCGGCGCGGATTGATTACCAGCTCAAGATCGCGATCGGGAAACTCGGCGACGAGCCGGCGCACGACGGCAGCTGACGGATCGGCCGGATCGGCAACGCCAAACACGATTTGCACCGGACTTGGATAGTCCTGCAGGCAGAAACTCGCGAGATGCGCATAGAGATCCGGCTCCGCGCCGTGCAACGGCTTCAAGATCGTGACCGGCGGAAAGCTCTTGGGCGGCGCGGCAGCCATCGATCGCGCAAAATCGCGGGCAGCGGTGGTGCCGAATAGCGCATAGGCGCATCCAAGCGCGGCCGCGACATAGCAAACGACTGACGCGTAATAGGCCGTGCTCCCGGCGGAATTCGCGAAAAGTTCGCCCACGCTTACCTCTACCGATCCTGACCCGCCGAGGGACTATATTGCCCAAACCCAGCCCATGCACATTTAAGAAACGGCTAAATTCGGGCCGGGCTCAATGATCGATTTCTTGCTGTGCGGCAACCCTATTTGCTTGTGAGCAAATAATGCCGTCCTTCAAGCGCTTGCCAACCGAGCAAGGATGGTACGCCGAGAATCAGGTCAGGAACCCGCTTGATCAGCGCCATCGCCAATGCAACCTCGGCAGGAACGCCAAATAGCGCACAGACCGCGATCAAGGCGCCGTCCTGCACGCCCAATCCGCCCGGCACCATGAAGGCGGCGGAGCGGCTGCCCTGGCCCAGGCTTTCGATCGCCACCGCCTCCATAAGAGTGACCGGATGACCCATAAAAGCGAGCGCGATCCACACCTCGATAGCGCCAAAAAAAACCGTGGCCAGGTGAACCACGAACGATTCGGCAAGCCCACGGTAGTTACGCCAAATCTGTTGTAGCCACCCGCCGAGATCGGCCACGTGAGCGAATGCGCGCCACTGCCGTTTTTCGCCAAACAGAATTAGCCAGCGCACCAGCGGCTCGAAGGCGCCGAAATTCAGGGTCAGGAAAAATCCAGTTATGCTCGGCACAGCAATGGCCAGCAGGACAATTGCGGTCGCGGTAACCGTATTGTTGCCGACAAGACTGGCAACGATGCCGACCCCGGCCAGCACGAAGACGACCAGGCAGAGCACCTGGATAAAGATGTCGACCAGAACGCTCGCCACCGCCAAGTTGGTCGCAACGCCAAATTGCGCCAGAAGCCGCGCCCCGATGACATCGCCGCCGACGACGGCGAGGGGAAAGAACGAATTGATCGCTTCGCGGACAAACCGCAGCAGGATAAAAGCATACGGTCTAAAACGGCGCGACGGTAACAGCAGCCACCACCCCACCCCGGCCCCCACCAGGATGGCGGCCCGAGCCAGGATGACAAGCGCCGTTGCCCAGCGCGAACTGGCGATCGCCGCCATGACCAGGCCAAAACCGTAATAGACCGTCAAACCGACAAGGACGGCCACGCCAAAAAGTGCGGCAATAAGGGCAAAACCACGCATTTACCAGCCAATTACGGGAGTTGCATCCTGGGACCATGCCGCAAATCGACTGTCAACTGTGGCTTTTCTGCACTAGTGAAGGCACGGCATCCCTTTTATTTTGTTGTGTCGAGTAAAAGGGATGGGGGCACCCATGAAGAGAATTGCCGTTGGAACAGCAGTGATCCTTGCGATCCTGAGCCTTACCGCGTGCGCACAGGTCGGCAAAGGCAAAGCGCCACCACCGGTCGTGACTAAGGGTTAGCCCAACGCTGTCATGCCTATCGGGCTGTTGCCGCCGCTCTTGGCAGCAGCCGCGAAAGTTCAAGAACGGTCATTGGCAGTCGCTAGGTTGCCTCTATTGTTCTATCTACCTCTTTGGGTGGGGATCACGTGATCATCGTTGTGGGGCTGGCTTTCGAAGCCCGTATCGCTGCGGGCCCGGGCGTGCATGTCATTTGTAGCGGCGATGGCCGCAACTTGGCGGCAAAGCTCACGGCAGCGATCGCTGAAACCCGGGCAATGGTGAGCGGCTGTCCTGGCATCATAAGCTTTGGTGTGGCCGGCGGGCTGGCGCCGCATCTGCAGCCGGGGACCTGCGTCGTCGGCTCTGCGGTCATCTCCGGATCGACGCGAATGCCGATCAGCCAGCAATGGTCAGAAAAGCTGCTGCGAACGATACCCGACTCGGTGGCGGGCATGTTGCTAGGCGTCCCCGCCCCAATCGCCCATCCCGATGAAAAGCGCGCGCTCTATTTGAAAACCGGCGCGATCGCCGTTGACATGGAATCGCACATCGTTGCTGCCATCGGGTTGGCCCACGACGTTCCGGTGGCGGCTATCCGGGTGATCACCGATCCCGCCAAGCGCGCCCTTCCGGTTTCCGCCGTCGCTGCGATGCGGCCGAACGGAACCACCAATATCCCTGCCATGCTCCGCTCGATGCTGAAGCGGCCGCGCGAATTGCCGGCCCTGTTCCAGACCGCGCTGGACGCGCGCGCCGCGCGAGCGACGCTGGTGCGCGGCAGGCATTTGCTTGGTCCAGCCTTTACAGTACCGCTTACGACTTGAGAGGCTTTGCGTGATGATAAAATCCGCAGCCGAAGAAATCAGCCATTGGGCCGATCGATGCCGCCGTTGGGCCCGTGACGCGCGTAGCCACGAGCAAAAATTGATGTTGCAGAATTTGGAACGGCTTTTGAGTCAAGCCGCGCTCGAAGCTGGAGACGCGCTCGATCTCGACTACGTTACGCGTTCGCTTGCATCCACCAAATCCTGACCGCACGCGATTAGCAGGCACGATGGCGCCGCAGCTGCCGTCCGTGTAAATAGAGCGCCTGGCGAGGCACCACGATGCCCGAGGCTGCGACCGCCCAGAATTCATACACGCGCCGGATCGCCGAGTTCATCTCAGGTCTGCGATACGAAAATATTCCCGGCGAAGTCCGCGAGCGGCTGAAACTACTCATTTTGGATTCGCTGGGCTGCGCAATTTACGGCGCACATCTGGAATGGTGCCGCATCCTCCGGGAAACGCTCGAACAGGTCGACAAAACGCGCGAGACCTCGATCTGGGGCACCAATCGGCGGCTCTCGTCACCGCACGCTGCTCTGGTCAACGGCACGCAGGTGCAAAGCTTCGAACTCGACGACGTGCACCGCGAAGGCATCTTGCATGTCGGCGCGGTAACGCTGCCGGCACTCATCGCCGCTGCGCAAACTCACGCGCAACTCTCTGGCCGTGACTTCATCACGGCCGCGGTGGCCGGCTATGAAATCGGTCCGCGCGTCGGGCGCTGCATGGGACCGCAGCATATCGGCCAGGGCTGGCATTCCGGCGCGACCGTCGGTGTGTTCTCAGCCGCTGGTGCCACGGCGCGCGGGCTGGCGCTCGATACCGAGAAAACAGTGCATGCACTCGGCATCGCCGGCACGCAATCCTGCGGCCTGATGGCTGCGCAATATGGCGGCATGGTCAAACGCATGCATGCCGGACGCGCCGCGCAGAGCGGGCTTTACGCGGCGCTTTTTGCACAACGGGGGTTTACTGGAATTGTGAACGTGTTCGAGGCCCCGTACGGTGGTTATTGCACCACGTTTTCGCGCTCGCAGGACCGCTTCGATCTCACGGCGCTGACCGCCGGATTGGGCGAGCACTATGAGACGATGCAAGTTTCGCTCAAATTCTATTCTTGCGTCGGCAGCAATCATACGACGCTCGACGCACTTGCCGGCATCCGCAAGCGGCATCCGTTCACCGCCGCCGACATCGAGCGGATTGTCGTGCATGCATCGCAGGTCACGGTCGATCACGCGGGCTGGCCGTACCGGCCGGAGGGCCTGACGGCGGCGCAGCTCAATCTGTCGTTCTGCGCCGCCACGCTGATTCTCAGCGGCGACGCCTTTGTCGACGAATTCACGCCCGATTGCGTCAACGATCGCGCGCGTATCGAATTGGCGCGTAGGGTGCAGGTCATTCATGACCCATCCATCACCACGCGCGGCGCGGCACACCGGCACCAGGTGCGCGTCGAAGTCTATTTTCGCGACAGCTCGGTCGAGCGTGAGACCCTCGACGCGCCGCGCGGCAGCGAACAATGCTTTGCCGATCGGGCGCAGATCGTCGAAAAATTCCGCAAGCTCACGCGTGCAGCGATGGCCGAAGATCGGCAGAATGCGCTAATCGACGCCGTGCTGCGGCTCGACGAATTGCCCGACAGCCGGGCAATGATCGATTTGTTGAGTTTCAGCTAATCCCGAAAGTGCCTCACGACAGCAATTCGAGCGTTCCGCCGACCGGAATTTCAGGCGCCGGCTTGTTCGCGGTGATGACCAGTTCGAACGCGCCGCCGCGGCGCTGCCATTGGCCGGCAACAAGCGGCGTCTTGCTGACATTCTTGACCGGCTGCCCGGTCCAATGCACCGGGCCGACCATCGAATTGTAATTGGTTGCGGCGATGGCATCGAGAATAGCCTTCGGATCGATACTTTTGGCTCGCTTGAACACATCGATTGCGACTTCGAACAGCGCGTGCTGATAGCCGATCGGTTGCGACCATGGCCGCCTGGTCGCATCGGTATATGCATCAGTCAGTTGCTGCGCGCTTTGCCCGGTGAGGCTCGACCTGAACGGATAGTTCGGCGTCCACCAAATCTCGCTGGTCAGGCCATTGCCGCGCGACCCGAGCGAATTCACCACCGAAGGAAACAGCAACGCCTTACCGATGGTGACGATCTTGGGATGAAAATTCTGCTGCGCCGCCTGCGACCAGAAGGTCGCGAAATCGGGCGGGATCATGTTGCCGGTGACTATCTGCGCGCCGGCCTCCTTAAAGCGCGTAATTTGCGACGTGAAGTCGTTGTTCATCACTTGATAGCGGCCTGGATCGATGAGCCGGTAGCCAGCTTGCGCGAGCGCCGGCGGCAGACCGCGCTGCGGATCGCCCCACGCATTGCCATCGGCATCGTTGGGAAATAATCCGCCGACCACCTTGTTCGTTGGCTGGCCTTCCCACAAAGCCAGGAAGGCCGCGATCACGTCTTCGAGACCCCAAAAGAAATGATAGGTCCAGGTGAAGCCCTTCTTCGGATCGCCGTTGCGGCCGAAAAAATAAGGTTGCCACGGACAATTTGTGGTGATGCACGGCACCTCGTTGACCTCGGCCTGATCGGCCACCGGATTGGTGGTGTCGGGCGTGGCCGAGCCGACGATAAGATCGACCTTGTCGCGCAAGATCAGTTCGGCAGCGACTTCCGATGCGCGCGTGCCGCTCGATTGGCTGTCCTTGCTGACGATTTCAACCGAATAGGTCTTGCCGCCGCTCTCCAGGCCTTTGGCCAAGATGCCCCTGACCTGGTCGAGAATGAACCCGTCGGCTTCGCCGAAACCAGCGAGCGGGCCGGTGCGTGGACTGACATGGCCGATCTTGATGCTCTTCGATTGGGCGTTGGCGGGGATCGCGCGCAGCACCGCCGGCGCGGCCAGGATGCCGAGACCACGCGTCACCAAAGCGCGTCGATCGATCGCGGCGAAGCGATGATATTTGTTGAATTCGCCGGTCATTTTGCATTTTCCCTGTCGCGCGCCGCTTTCAGATGCGCCACCAGTTTAGCGCGCAAATCCGCCTGCTCTGCTTGGCTCCACTTGCGGAAGCCTTCACCCGATTTGAAGCCAAGCTTGCCGTCCGCGACAAGTCCTTGCAGATAGGGCGATGCGCTCGGCCGGTTATCGATCACTGGCAATACGACGTTGTGGACCGCCAGTGTCAGATCGGTCCCGACCAGATCGGCATTCTCCAGCGGGCCGAGCACGGCGAGCCGGCGGCCAAACGATGCCTTGATGACCGCGTCGACGGTTTGCGCATCGCAAATGCCCTGCTCGACCAGCGAAATCGCTTCGCGCCATAGCGCGTGCTGCAGGCGATTGCCGATAAAGCCGGGCGCGTCCTTTTTCACATGCGCCGGCTCCTTCCCGGCAGCGCGATGCAAATCCATGGTCCAGGCGACCGTCTCGGGCCGAGTCCACTGCGTCTCGATCACTTCCACGAGCGGCACGAGGAATGGGGGATTCCACCAATGCGTGCCAAGCGCACGTTCGCGCCGCTTTAGGCCCTTCATGATCGAGGTGATCGGGATGACCGAGGTGTTGCTAGCGAGAATCGTATCGTCACGGACGTGACCTTCGATCTCGGCGAACAGCTTCTGTTTGAGCGCCAGATCCTCAAAGACCGCCTCCACGACGTAATCGACACCGCGAACGGCGTCGCCGAGATCGACACAAGGCCGCACGCGCGAAACGGCCGTTTCATCGTCACCGATATCGCGCAAATTGGTGGCGATGCGCGCTTCCAGGCCGTCCAGATTTTTCATGATCGTGTCGGTGACGGTCACTTCGTGACCGGCAAGGGCGAAGACTTGCGCGATGCCATGGCCCATCAGCCCGGCGCCGATCACGGCGATTTTTGCTTTGCTCATGATACTACTCTCGTACTCGGATCTGGCGGCGCCGCCGCAATAAGCGACGGCCGAAACTTAAACTATCCAGCGGTGTAGCCGCCGTCGGCATAGAGGATATGGCCGGTATAGAAATCCGAGGCTTGGGAGGCGAGGAAAAGTAATGGCCCCGCCAGGTCCGAGGGCTCACCAAGGCGACCCTTGGGCACGCGCGTGATGAACCCTTTGCGCACGGCAGTGGCGTTTTCATTGTCCTCATACATCCAAGCGGTTAGCGGCGAACGAAACACAGTCGGGGCGATGGCGTTTACGGTGATGCCGGTTGCACCCCATTCGCAGCCCAGCGCTTTGGTAATGCCGTCAACGGCGGATTTGGACGCGCAATAGGCGGCGTAGCCGGCCGGATGGCCGAGCAAGCCGCGCGCCGATGACATAAAGATCACTTTGCCGCCCCGGCCCTGCGCCAGCATCTGTTTTCCCGCGGCACGCGCCATCAACCAGCTTTGCGTGACATTGACGTCCATGACTTCGGCAAAGGCTTCGGGCGGCTGATCGACGATTTTCGCCACTTTGTTGATGCCCGAGGCAAGCACCACAATGTCAACGCTGCCGAAGCGCTGCACTGCTGCGGCAACGATCTTTTCGCAATGTGCCGCCGAGCTCGGGCGCAAAT
>JBASAH010000508.1:0-5854 GCA_049650505.1 Xanthobacteraceae bacterium | reverse complement strand
CATCCGATGTCGGCAGCTTTGACGGTGCCGGATGTGATGTCGGTTTCCGCTCGATTGGCGGCGATGGCACCGGCTCGGTGTGCCTGCGGCTCGGTCGCGCCTTGCCGTCCGCTCCGGTGGTTTTCGTCAACTGCGGAATTTCCGCAGTTGCCTCTAACTTGCTGCGGACCTTGGCGACGGTCTTATCGTCGGCCTTCACCTGTTTGGCTATCTGCCGGTTCGATTGCTTGGGCTTGGCCTTGAGCACCTTGGCGATCAACCCCCGGCCCTGATCGGGCGTAAGGTGGCGTCGGTGGATATTTTTCGAGATGACGTAAGCGAATGGATCAAGGTGTGACGGGAGGAACGTATAGATACCGGGCGGCCAGCCGCCGTGGTCAGACACGGTTTCTCGGCCGAGCAATTCGAGCGCGTCGAGCCGATTGCGGCCTTCGAGCACACTCGGTGGGTTCTTGCGGTCAGGGTCGAGATAGAGAGTGACTTCGTCGCGAAGGCCATGCTTCTTGATGTCGTCAGCAAGCTCGCGCAGTTCGGCTTCGCCCATAAGCGGGAATAGCTCGGCTGCCGGATGGATCGGCAGCACGTCGCGCCAGCGCTTCGTCTGTTTGGAATTGTTCGCAGTGGTGTCGGTGTCGGGGGCAGTGGACATGAACTTGCGTCCTCGTTGCGAGGGCGGTAAAGATCATGCTTGCCAGCTTGATCTATCTGCCGCCCTTTATGGGTGAATGCGTGGGCCGCTCCCTGACCGGGGCGGCCTTCGGCATTCAGGCGGCGGCAGTGTCGTGCTGGCGTTTATCGCCCTTGAGTGGGCGAACTGGCAGTCCGGCGAGCCATTTTGCTATTTCATCGGAGCGCCATACCGATCGTCCGCCAGCGATGCGCGAGCGGGGGAACATGCCCGCGCGCATCCAGGCCCAGATGGTCGGGTAGGTCACACCGGCGATGGCGAGAATTTCTGGCTTGGTGAGCAGGTGCGTTTCGGGCCTGCCGCTCGCGGCTCTAAGTGCGGCAGCTTTTCTGGCGAAGGCGGGCTGCGCCGCCGATTTTGTTTTGGACATAGTATCAACCATCGGAGTTCGTGCAGCGCCCTATTGCGCTTGCACGCGGCCGTAAGCCGAATTTTTCTCCGTGGTTTGTTTGAGCCGCACCGCTTAGCGCGGCCGCCCACTTCGCGACATAGGGACAATCGCGTGGGATTGCAATTCCTTTTTTACAGTTCTTGACGCATCTGCGCGTAAGAAATTTTAACGTGCAAACGGCAGCACCTTTGCGCCTGTGCCTTCGATCAGCGCCACGATCTTGCCAGCGACCGCCTCCATCACGCGCTTGTTCTCGCTTTCGTAGCCGTGCCGATCATAAATATCGGTGACACCGCCTTCCTTGTGGTTCTGAACTCTGTTCATGGCGTCGCGGCCGAAGCCCATAGCAGTGATCGTCGAGCCGTGGGTTCTCCGGAGATCATGCGGAGTCGCGCGCTCGATGCTCAGCTTTGTGCAGATGTCACGCATCGCCTCATCGAGGCCGTGCACCGGGCGGCGACGCGAACCGGCAAAGACGAAGCCAGCCGTCTCGTCGTCGCCCAGCGCGGCGAGCAGCTTCTGCACCGGCTGCGGTAGCCACACGCGGTGGCTCTCGCCGTTCTTGGTGCCGGGCCAGATGTTCGGCACCGGCTCGCCGGGCATCGTCCACCAGCCACCGTCCACGATGTGCTCGCGGCGCATGTGGGCGATCTCGCCGGGCCGCTGGCCGGTGAGCAGGATCATTTTCAAAGCGGTGCCGACGTTGCCGCCCAAGTCGTCGAACGCCTGCCAGAACTTCGGCACCTCGGAGGCGGACAGGACGCGCTCGCGACTCTTGGTCGGGTTGCGGCCCACTAGCTTGCACGGATTGCTCGACACTAATTCCTCACGGATGCCCCAACTAAAAATGGCCGAGACAGCGGCTAAGGTTTGATTGGCGACAATCGGTGCCGCGATCTTCGCCATCATCGTCTTAACGTCGCCGCGCGTGACCGATGCTGCTTGCAGCTTGCCCCAACGCGGCAATGCGAACCGGCGCACCAGGGCGTCGGCTTGCGCCCACGACTTGTTGTGCTTCTTGGCGTGCTGCTCGACGTACTTGCTCGCCAGATCCGCGAAGGCCCCGGTGCTGCGCTCCGCTTTCTTGTCGGCGGCCGGGTCGTTGCCCTTGGAGACGGCCAGCATCGTCTCCGCCGCCATGGTGCGAGCGTCGCTCAGCGCGATGGCATCCGTCCGGCCGAGATGCAGCCAGCGCGGTCGGCCACGGCGGCTATACACCACGACATAGGAGGTGCTGCCGGACGGCTGCACCCGCAGCGCCAAACCGCGCTGGCGGGCATCCCAGACCAGATAGGCAGCCTTGGCCGGGCGCGCTTTGCGCACGCCTAGCTCGGTCAGTTGCACCGCGCGTTTGGCTCGTCGCTTTGCCTGCACCATGGGTCACCCGGTCGGCATTAAGTTCTTGTTAATGGCAGTAGCGCCGTTTCCCAGCTAACTCCCAGCTAAATGTCAGCGCTTAATTGTCATTAAACCCGTGTTAATGGAAATTAACCGAAAAATCGACACAAACAAGGGGTCTGGCGCATTTAGCTGAGCAAAATCAGGGGTCAAAATGTTAATGCCAATTTAAGCGACCTCCTCGCATGCTGCAGCAATGGTCACCCGCAAACGCCTGCGCACGTTTCTTAACGCGCTTGCACTCTACGCCTTGGCGGCCTTGCTCATCGGCTATTTCGGCGTCAACGCCTATAACGGCGACCGCGGGCTAAAGGCCAAGGAGGACATCGATCGGCAGATGGCCGCGCTCATCTCCGAACTCGACCGGCTTCACGCCGAACAGGCGCAGTGGGAAAGACGCATTGCGCTCTTGAAATCGGGCGATCTCGATCCCGACATGCTTGACGAACGTGCACGTGCGCTCCTCGATTACGCCGACCCGCACGATTTGACTCTCGTGCTGAACAGGGACTCCCAGCCGGCAGCCACGCCGCGGCCTTGAAGAGGTGTTGAACGGGCCTTGAACTTGCCGGCGCACGTTCCGAAATGAGCTTCTTCGACAATGATTTGGCCGCCCGGTCACACGCCTGTGGCAGGGGACGTCCCCGCTTTTCACCAGGGGGGGAATTCGGCTATGGGATAAGTGCCGCCGGAGTTTTGAGGTAATGATGGCCGTCGCCCAAACCAAGCAATCGGCTCACACTGCGCAAGGCTTACTTCCGAGCGCGGATCTTGCGGCCAACCAGACTTCCCCCTTGGAATTTTCAAAAGAACAAGAGCTGCAGGCGCTCCGCCAAATGCTCTTGATCCGCCGGTTCGAGGAAAAGGCCGGACAGATGTACGGCATGGGACTAATCGGCGGATTCTGCCATCTCTATATCGGCCAAGAAGCCGTCGTCGTGGGCATGAAACTTGCGATGCGCGACGGCGACCAGATGATCACCGGTTACCGCGACCACGGCCATATGCTGGCCTGTGGCATGGATCCGAAGGGCGTGATGGCCGAGCTCACCGGACGCCGCGGCGGCTATTCCAAGGGCAAGGGCGGCTCGATGCACATGTTCTCGCTGGAGAAGAAATTCTACGGCGGTCACGGCATCGTCGGCGCACAGGTGCCGCTCGGCACCGGGCTCGCATTTGCCAACAAGTACCGCGGCACCAATGACGTCTGCCTGACTTATTTCGGCGACGGCGCGGCAAACCAGGGCCAGGTCTACGAGAGCTTCAACATGGCCGAGCTCTGGAAGTTGCCGATCGTCTACGTGATCGAAAATAATCGCTATGCAATGGGGACGTCGGTCGAACGTTCCTCGGCGCAACCGGATTTTTCCAAGCGCGGGTCTTCCTTCAACATTCCAGGTTCGCAAGTCGACGGCATGGACGTGCGCGCGGTGAAAGCGGCCGCCGATCAGGCCGTAGCTTGGTGTCGCGCTGGCAAGGGGCCAATAATCCTGGAAATGATGACTTACCGCTATCGCGGCCACTCGATGTCCGATCCCGCCAAGTACCGAACCAAGGAAGAAGTCGACAAAGTGCGCACCGAGCACGATTCGATCGAGCAGGTCCGCAAGCGGCTCCTTGATAAAAAATGGGCGAGCGAAGACGATTTGAAAAAGATCGATGCCGCCGCGCGCGCCCTTGTCAACGACGCGGCGGAATTCGCTACCCACGACGCTGAGCCCGATCCCGCAGAACTTTATACCGACGTTTATCACTGAAGTGCCATTGCCGCGCCCATTGTGAGCCGCCATGCCGACTGAAGTGTTGATGCCCGCGCTGTCGCCGACGATGGAGAAGGGCAATCTGGCCAAGTGGCTCAAGAAGGAAGGCGATCCGGTCAAATCGGGCGACGTCATCGCGGAAATCGAAACCGACAAAGCCACCATGGAAGTGGAGGCGGTCGACGAGGGCACGCTCGGCAAGATCCTGGTGCCAGAAGGCACCAATGACGTCGCGGTGAACACGCCGATCGCCATGATCCTCGCCGAGGGCGAGGACGCCGCCGCTTTAAAGGACGGCAAGAAAGCGCCGGGTAAGCAAAGTCAGGCCGAGCAGGCCGCACGTGCGCAGAAAGGTGCGGAATACGCGCCACCTGCGGACAAACCCGACCCGGCAAAGAAAGCGCAAACGCCAGCACCGGCAAAGACCGGTACTGGGAAGCCGCCGTCCGCTGACATCACGCCGGAGCCCGAAGTACCCGAAGGCACCGAACTCGTCGCCATGACCATGCGCGAGGCGCTGCGCGACGCCATGGCTGAAGAAATGCGTCGCGATCCGGACGTGTTCGTGATGGGCGAGGAGGTCGCCGAATATCAGGGCGCCTACAAGGTAACGCAGGGGCTGTTGGACGAATTCGGCGCGCAGCGCGTCATCGACACGCCGATCACCGAACATGGTTTCGCCGGGGTTGGGATTGGGGCGGCGCTCGCCGGGTTAAAGCCGATCGTCGAGTTCATGACGTTCAACTTCGCCATGCAAGGGATGGATCAGCTCATCAATTCAGCGGCAAAAACCCAATACATGTCCGGCGGGCAGGTCAAAGTCGCGATTGTGTTCCGCGGCCCGAACGGGCCGGCGTCGCGCGTCGCCGCGCAGCACAGCCAGGACTATTCGGCCTGGTATTCGCATATTCCCGGCCTGAAGGTGATCGCGCCGTCGAATGCCGCCGACGCCAAGGGTCTACTCAAGGCCGCAATCCGCGATCCCAATCCGGTGATGTTTCTGGAAAACGAAATTCTCTATGGCCATTCCTCGCCCGTGCCGAAGCTCGACGATTATGTACTGCCGATTGGCCGTGCCCGCGTCGTGCGGCCGGGCAAGGATGTCACGATCGTCGCTTGGTCGATGGGCATGACTTACGCGCTCAAGGCCGCCGACGAGCTGGCGAAGGAAAATATCGAGGCCGAGGTGATCGATCTGCGCACGCTCAAGCCGATGGACTCCGATACGATCGTGGAGTCGGTTAAGAAAACCGGCCGCCTCGTCACCGTCGAAGAGGGCTGGAAGCAGTCAGGCGTTGGCGCCGAGATCGCCGCGCGGGTCATGGAGGACGCATTCGATTATCTCGATGCGCCGGTGATCCGCGTCAGCGGCAAGGACGTGCCGATGCCTTATGCGGCGAATTTGGAAAAGCTCGCGCTGCCTTCGGTCGCCGAAGTGGTCGAAGCGGCCAAGGCCGTTTCGTACCGTTAAGCCCCTCGCTCAATCTGGCGCGCCATGCCCGTCAACATCCTGATGCCCGCCCTGTCGCCCACGATGGAAAAGGGCAATCTTGCCAAATGGCTCAAGAAAGAAGGCGATGCGGTCAAGACTGGCGACGTCATCGCCGAGATCGAGAC
>JBASAH010000507.1:0-2323 GCA_049650505.1 Xanthobacteraceae bacterium | reverse complement strand
AGCGTGCGCACCGCAGCTTCGGCCTCGGCGCGCGACGGCTTTGCTGCGCGGTTGGCCGCCGCCGATTTGCTGCGTCCAGTTTTATTACCGACAGGCTTGTCCATGAATCTTTCTCCGGCCGAACCTTCGCTTACTCACACCAAATGAATGCATCGTTGGTCGCTTCAATAAAGTATCAACCTCACAACCTGCGCAGCGCGACTTCCTCGACGCGATGGCTTTCGCTCTTTTTCAAAATCAAGTCGGCGCGCGGACGCGTCGGCACGATATTCTCGCGCAGGTTAACGAGATTGATTTGATTCCAGATGGCGGTCGCCGTCTCGATCGATTCGCTGTCGGACAGCCGCGCGTAGCGGTGAAAATATGATTTCGGATCGGCGAAAGCCGTGCCGCGCAGCGTCAGAAAGCGCGTGACGTACCAGGACAGCAACACGCTCTCCTCGGCATCGAGATAGACCGAGAAATCGAAAAAATCGGAGACGAATGGAATGGCTTTGCCGTCCTTGGGCAAGCGGCCGGCCTGCAATACGTTTAATCCCTCGACGATCAGGATGTCGGGACGATCGATCTCGATCCACTGATTTGGGATCACGTCGTAGATCAGATGCGAATAGACCGGTGCGCGCACCGGGCGCCGCCCGGCTTTGATGTCGGAGAGAAAGCGCAGCAACGCCTGCAAATCGTAGCTTTCCGGAAATCCTTTTTTCTCCATCAGCCCTTCGCGACCGAGCACTGCATTGGGCAAAAGGAAGCCATCGGTGGTGATGAGATCGACCTTGGGGACATTCGGCCAGCGGGCAAGCAAGGCTTGCAGCACACGGGCGGTGGTCGATTTGCCGACGGCGACCGAACCGCCGACGCCGATGATATACGGCATTTTGGTGTCTTCGGTACCGAGAAACCCCTGCTGCGCGCGAAACAGCATTTGCGTCGCCGCCACATAGAACGAGAGCAGCCGCGACAGGGGCAGGTAGATTTCCTCGACTTCCGACATGTCGAGCCGGTCATGCATCGAACGCAGCCGCGCCACTTCGACGGGCTTGAGCGTCATCGGTGTATCTTCCCGATGCATCGCCCATTCCGCGCGCGAGAACACGCGATACGGCGAGACGTCCTGTTGAGTACGCTGCTCCATCGGATGCTCTCAGCTCTTCTTGCGCGCTGCCTTTTCCTCAAGGCCCGATTGGCGAGTGCGCGCGGCGAGTTCGGCCTCGACTTCATCGAGCGAAATGCCGCGGACATGCAGTACGACTAACAGGTGGTAAAGCACGTCGGCGGCTTCTCGGACCAAACCTTCCCGATCCTCGGCAACCGCGGCAATCGCGGCCTCGACCGCTTCCTCGCCGAGCCTTTTGGCGCAATGGTCGACGCCGCGATCGAGCAGTTTGCGGGTATAGGAGATGTCGGCGCTTTCCCGGGCGCGGTCGCGCACGCGCTTTTCCAGATCGCGGATCGTAAAGCTCGACATCGCCAAGTCCTTCCGTCCGGGTTCCATATCATCTCCCCCGCCAAACTGGGAGAGCACGCCAGGAGAGGCCGATTACGGATCGAGCCGAACCGGAAGACCCGCTCGAGCCATATATTCCTTCGCCTGGCGGACGGAATACTCGCCAAAATGAAAGATCGAGGCGGCGAGCACCGCGCCGGCATGCCCGTCGCGGACCCCTTCGACGAGATGATCGAGATTGCCGACACCGCCCGAGGCAATCACCGGCACCGAAACGGCATCGGCCAGCGCGCGGGTCAGGGCGATATCGAATCCCTGCCGGGTGCCGTCCCGGTCCATGGATGTGAGCAAAATCTCACCGGCGCCCAGCGTCACTACTTCGCGCGCATAGGCGATGGCGTCGACGCCGGTCGGATTGCGGCCGCCGTGGGTGAAAATCTCCCAGCGGTCCGGCTCACCCGGCTTGGCGACGCGCTTGGCGTCGATCGCGACCACGATGCATTGGTCGCCGAACTTTTCCGCAGCCTCTTTGACAAAGCCCCGGCGCGCCACCGCAGCGGTATTGATCGAGACTTTGTCGGCGCCGGCAGCGAGCAGCACGCGAATATCCTCGATGGTCCGGATGCCGCCCCCCACGGTAAGCGGCATGAAGCAGGCCTCCGCGGTGCGCCGCACCACCTCGAGCATGATGCCGCGGTTCTCATGGCTCGCCGTGATGTCCAAAAAAGTAAGCTCGTCGGCCCCCGCCCCGTCATAGGCGATTGCCGCCGCGACCGGGTCGCCGGCATCGCGCAAATTGACGAAATTGACGCCCTTGACTACCCGGCCATCTTTGACATCGAGGCAGGGAATGACGCGGACTTTGAACATTTAGGC
>JBASAH010000506.1:0-2299 GCA_049650505.1 Xanthobacteraceae bacterium | reverse complement strand
TGATCGCCCCGCGCGGCGAGCGCGGCGGCGGCGGACAGGCCGGCGAGACCGGCGCCGATAATATGGACGGTGCGAGCCATCAGAGAAGGTTACGCAGCACGATGAGCAAGATTTTGGCGCGCGGCAGGCGCACCGGCGCGCGCGGCGGCGTAAAACTCCGCGCGATCAACCGATCGAGAATGACCCGATAGGCTTGCGCCATAATGCGCGGCGCGCGCACGATGCGGCGCGGTGTCCGCGCCATGACTGCATTGGCGGCGTCAAACTCCACTTTGGCCAGCACGACCATGACAGTGCAGACGTGATCGAGCAGCGGATGCGACAGCACGGTGGGCGGATCGGTGCTGATGATTCCGGCATCGCGCAACGTCTCGCGCGGCAGATAGAGCCGGCCCATTGCTGCGTCCTCATCGAGATCGCGTAAGATATTGGTCAGCTGCAAGGCGCGGCCGAGATGATGGGCGAGCGCCAATCCCGCCTCGCGCGCCATGCCGAAGACCCGCACGGAAAGCCGGCCGACCGCGCAAGCGACCCGGTCGCAATAAAGGTCCAGCGTCGCGCCATCGGGGGCGCGAATATCGGTAACGGCATCCATCTCCATGCCGGCGATGACGGCGAGAAAATCCTCGCGCTGCAGATCGAATTCGCGCACCGCCCGCGCCAAGCCGGCGAGTGGCGGTGACGGTGCGCCGGCATAGACGGCATCGATATCGCTCCGCCATTTTGCCAATGCCGCAAGCCGCGGCTCGCGCGGGCCAGGATCGTCGGCAATGTCATCGACGGCGCGGCAGAACGCGTAGATTTCGAACATCGCCTCGCGTTGCGGGCGCGGCAGGATCCGCATGCCGGTATAGAACGAGCTGCCGGAGGCGCGCGCCGCCGCCTGTGTCGGTTCGCCCACTCACGCACCCCGCGACTTGTGCGCGGTGGCAAACAGCCGCCGGCCGAGACGCTGCGATGCGCCGCGTAAAATGGCGACTACCGTGCCGGCGGCAACCTCGACTGCGTCGCCGAGATGAACTTTCTCGCTCAGTGGATCGCGCCGGCGCAGGATCCGTGTCAGCCGATGCGCCAAAGTGTTGATCACGGCGACTTCCAGGCCGAGCCGCCAGTCGTCAATCGCGGCGGCAAAACCATCGCTCTCGCTTAAAAGCTGTTCGGTGCGCGCCGCCAGCCGGCTAAGGCATTCGCGCAGCGCCGGCGACGCGCGCTCGGCACCTAGCGCCTCGACGCTGACGCCGCTCGCGGCCAAGGTGTCCTGCGGAATATAGACGCGGTTGAGCTTGCGATAATCGTCGCCGCAGTCTTGCAAATGATTGATGATCTGCAAGGCGGCGCACAGCGCATCATTGGCGGGCCAGAGCGAACGGTTCTCACCGTGGACGTCGCAGACAAAGCGGCCGACCGGCATCGCGGAGAGCGCGCAATAAGAAATGAGATCGTCCCAATCGCGATAGCGCAGCTTGGTGACATCGAGCTTGAATGCGGCGATCAGGTCTTGTGCGTGCTTGGCCGACAGGCCCCGCGCGGCGAGCGCGGCGCGCAAGCGCACGGCAACGGCATCCTCGGCGTTGCCGCCCAAGAGTCCGGCCTGCAGACGATCGAGCAGCACGAGCTTCTCGGCCGGCGGCAGTGTCACATGGTCGGCAATATCGTCCGCCGTGCGTACGAAATAATAGAACGCCCGGATCACCTCGCGATGGCGCGGATGAATAAGAAAGGATGCGACCGGGAAATTTTCGTCCCGGTGGCCCTTGCCTGAACGTAAGGCGCTGGCGTCAGTCATCGCAGTTCGGAAACATTGCCATGCGCGCGGCCTTTCCACATGCCGCCGCGGCCGCGCGCATGCTGATAGGCGGAATCCATCGTGAACGCCATATACATTGCGGCAATTGCCGGCAGCGCCGCCGCCCACAGCCAGGACGTCAAGGCCGACATGCCGTAAAATCGCAAGATTGGCCGGAACGCGCCTGCCATCAAAGCCCAGGCGAAGATACCGGCGAATTGCGCAAAGCCTGCCCCAAGGAGAGCAAGCGCGATCGGCGCGATGTAAGTAAGCGCCAGACCTAAAATCGTGGCGGCCAGCACGAGCGGCGAATAGCCAAGCTGCGCATAGGCGGTGCGCGACACCATGCTGCGAATATCATGAACCGAAGGGTAAGCGCGCACGCTGCGCGCGCGCTCGGTGAGCGCGATCGCAATCGACCCCTGCGGCTTAAGAAGCTTCGCCAGCGCGCAATCGTCGATCAGCGCACCGCGGATCGCCGCCAAACCGCCAGCCGCTTGCAGAGTCTCACGT
>JBASAH010000505.1:0-3197 GCA_049650505.1 Xanthobacteraceae bacterium | reverse complement strand
GCCGAAGGGCGTCCCGCGCCGGCAGCGCGCCGAGCGCGCCGCGGCGCTAGCCCATGTCGCGCAAAATCTTTATGGCCGCGGCGAACGCACCCTTGGCGTCATGCCGCTTTATCACACGATGGGAGTGCGTTCGCTGCTAGCGATGTCACTCATTGGCGGCGCTTTTATTTGTCTGCGCCGCTTCGACGCCGCCGATGCGCTGCGCCTGATCATCGCCGAGCGCGTAACCAATCTTTATTTGGTGCCGACGCTCTATCATGATCTCGTGCATCACCCGCTGTTCGCGCAAACCGACGTCAGCTCAGTGCGCAAGCTCGGCTTTGCCGGCGCACCGATGACCGATGGGCTCCTCAACAAGCTTGCCGCCGCCTTTCATCCCGATCTGTTTGTCAACCATTACGGCTCGTCCGAGATCTACACCTTCACCATCGAGCCGAACGCGCCAGCCAAGCCGGGCTCGGCCGGCCGGGCCGGCATCAACGAGACGGTGCGCGTGGTAAAACTCGGCGCCAAATCGGTTGATGAACTGGCCGCGCAGGGCGAAGAAGGCGAGATCCTCAGCCTGCTCGCCAGCGATGAATCCTTCGAAGGCTATTGGCGGCGTCCCGACGCCGACGCCAAGGCGCTGCGGCAGGGCTGGTATTTCACCGGCGATACCGGCTTCGTCGACCGCGACGGCGATCTCTTCGTCACGGGCCGGGTTGACGACATGATCATTACCGGCGGCGAAAACGTCTCCCCCGTCGAGATCGAGTCTTGCTTGTCGCTGCACGCGGCGGTGTCGGAAGTCGCCGTGGTCGGGCTGCCGGACGAGCGCTGGGGCAAGGTCATTACCGCTTTCGTCAAACGTCGCGCCGTGATCGAGGCCGAGGAGCTTGATGCTTTCTGCCGCGCTTCCGGTCTCGCCAGCTTCAAGCGGCCGCGGCGTTACGTCTTCGTCGCAGAGATCCCAAAATCGCCAGTCGGCAAACTGTTGCGCCGCAGACTCGCGGCCGGCGATTACACGCCCGAACCGGCCCACAATGCTGACGCCTCGCGCCGCCAAGGAACCGCAACACAAGAGACGGCAGCACAGAGAACGGCGGCACAAGGGACGGCGGCATGAACGCTTCGTCGGCGGCCAAGTTTAGCGATCCGCGCTTGCATAAGCTCGACGGCTTTCGCGTCGAGATCGATGCTGCGCGCGAGCGCGCCGAGATCGTACTCGACCGGCCGCAGCTGAACGTCATCGAAATGGACGAGCGCGATCAGCTTCGGCTTGTTTTCGAGGCGCTCGATGAGGACGCGCGCGTGCGGGTGATTGTGCTGCGCGCGGCGGGCGAGCATTTTTCCTCCGGCGGCAACATAGCCGGTTTCCTGCAAGCCTCGCCCGAACATGTCGCCAAACTGGCGTGGAACATCGCTGCGCCCGCGCGTTGCGCCAAGCCCGTCATTGCCGCCAACCGCGGCTATTGTTTTGGCGTCGGCTTCGAAATCTCGCTGGCCTGCGATTTCCGCATCGCGTCCGAGACGGCCCTGTACGCGCTGCCGGAGCAGCGGCTCGGCCAGATACCCGGCTCTGGCGGCTCCGCCCGCCTGCAAAAGATCATCGGCATCACTCGCACCAAGGACATCGTGATGCGCTCAAAACGCATCACGGCGAAGCAAGCTCACGACTGGGGCATCGCCACGGAATGCGTGCCTGACAACAAACTCGAAGCGGCAACCGACGCTTTGGTCGAGGAACTACGCGCGTTCTCGCCGCTGGCGCAGCGTACTGCCAAGGCGCTCCTGAACGCGACCGAGGACACCAATCTGCAGGCCGCAATCGAGCTGGAAGGCCATTGTTACAGCCGGTTGCGGCAGTCGGATGATTTTCGCGAAGGCGTCGAAGCGTTCCATGCCAAGCGCAAGGCGGTGTTCCGCGGCACGTAGATCGCGTCTCGGCTTTGCGCTAAATTTGCGTGCAATCGATAAAATCTTTCCGAAAGCGCGGCGCAAAACGCGTCAAGAATGCATCGGGAAAACGCACATGAAGCTCACCCCCGCTCAGATCAAAGCGTTCGACGAACAAGGTTATGTGTTTTTTCCGAATTGCTTTAGCGAGGAGGAGATCGCACTGTTGCGCGATGATGCCGAGGCGATCCTCAAACTCGATCGCCAGGAAGTATGGCGCGAGAAAACCGGCGCGCCGCGCACCGCTTTCGCCGCGCACACCTTCAACGAGACCTTCCGCTTGCTGGCCTGTCATCCGCGGCTGGTCGAGCCGCTGCGGCAGATCTTCGGCGAAGACGTTTACGTCCATCAATTCAAGCTCAACGCCAAGGCGGCGTTCGAAGGCGACGTCTGGCAGTGGCACCAGGACTACGGCACCTGGGCGCGCGATGATGGCATGCCGGAGCCGCGGGCGATGAATATTGCGGTGTTCCTCGACGAAGTTATGCCGATCAACGGCGCGCTGATGCTCATTCCGAAGAGTCACAGACAGGGCGTGCTGGCGGCCGGTCACGACAAGCTCACCACGTCCTATCCGTTATGGACGCTGGATAAGGAAACCGTGACGCGGCTCGCCGCCGAAGGCGGCATCGTGGCGCCGACCGGCAAGCCAGGCTCGGTGCTGATGTTCCACGGCAATCTTGTGCACGCTTCGCCGCCGAACATCACGCCCTATCCGCGCAAGATCGTCTATTTGACGCTGTGCGCGGTATCGAACCACATCACCAAGTTCACGCGGCCGGAATGGATCGCGCACCGCGATTTCACGCCGCTTGTGCCGGTCGCCGATGACGCGCTGCTCGCCTATGCGCGCGCGCATAAAGTCGCGGCGGAATAGTCTTCGTCTTTGATGGCGGTGCCGGCATGAATTTGCAATCGCTGCTCGCGGCGCGCGTCCAAGCAGGGCGACCTGTCCGCGTCGGATTGATCGGCGCCGGAAAATTCGGCTCGATGTTCCTCGCCCAGGTGCCGTCGATCGGCGGCCTCGAAGTGGCGCGCATTTGCGACCGCGACCTCGACCGCGCCAGGGCTGCGTGCCGCACCGTGGGGTGGGAGGCCGGCCGGATCGCGCAGACGCGTTTTTCCGAACGCGGGCGCGACGCCTGTCTCGATCAAGATGTCGAAATGGTGGTGGAGGCGACCGGCGACCCGGCCGCCGGCATCGCGCATGCGCTGGCCGCGATCGAGGCGCGCAAGCCGATTGTAATGGTCAATGTCGAAGC
>JBASAH010000504.1:0-2130 GCA_049650505.1 Xanthobacteraceae bacterium | reverse complement strand
TCCTCGGTGGTGCAGAACACGTCGGCATGGTCGCGGCGGACCCGGCGCTTGTCGGAGACGCGAGTGAGACCGCCGGTCCCCGGCAGCACCGCCAAGAGCGGCAGCTCCGGCAGCGAAACCGCCGCCGAGCCGTCGTCAACCAGCATGATGTAGTCGGTCGCCAAAGCGAGCTCATAGCCGCCGCCGGCCGCAGTGCCGTTGATGGCGCAGATCGATCTTATGCCGGAATGCTCGCTAAGATCCTCGATGCCATTGCGCGTTTCATTGGTGAATTTGCAGAAATTTACTTTATGCGCATGGCTCGCGCCGGCCAGCATGCGGATATTGGCGCCGGCGGAAAACACCCGCGGCTTCGCCGACCGCAACACCAGCGCGCGCACTTGCGGATGCTCGAAGCGCAGGCGTTCGATCGCGTCAGCGAGTTCGATGTCGACGCCAAGATCGTAGGAATTGAGTTTCAGATCGTAGCCCTCGAACAACGACGATTTCTCGTCGACGTCCATCAATAGCGTGGCGATTTCGCCATCGACCTTGAGCTTCCAGTGGCGATAGCGGCTTGGCTCGGTCTGAAAATCGATAATGCGCTCGGTACGCATTGGGTCCTCCGCATGCCGCGGCGCAACATTATGATCTACAACGCCCATTCATTCATGGTCTCGGTCGCCCCGCTTGGACCGCCTGTGCTCCGGGTCTTCTGCATGGCTGTTACCGGCTCGCCTTCTCATATGCATTATAATTCATGAGGGGGCAATCCCGGGCGTGGCCGGTTGTTCCGCCTCGTGGTGGTCGCGCAGCAGCCGGTTGATAAATTCGGCGACCGCGTTGACCGTGATATCCGGCGCTTCGCGATAGGGAATATGGCGAAGGCCCGCCAGCACAACAGCCTCGACCGGGCAGAAACATTCCTGTCGCGCCGTCTCGATCTGCTTGAGCGTGCCGTATTGGTCGTTTTCGCCCTGCACGATCAGGATGGGCACGCGGATATAGCTAAGCGCTTCGATGATGTCCCATTTCTCAAAGTCGGGATGAAGCCAAGGTCCGTTCCAGCTGCGGAAGGCGGCGTCGACATCGGCATGCCAGGGCTTCAGCCTTTCCCGCAATGCGCCGGACTCGAACGATTTGCGCGCCCGCCGTATCTCGGCCAAGCCCATTTCCTCGGTAAAGAAGTGCGGCGCGATCAGAACCAAGCCGCGCACGCGGTGATCCTGGACGCTGCCGCCATAAATCGTCGCGATCGATCCGCCGTCGCTGTGTCCGAGCAGAAACCCCCGCCGGAAACCGATCGCGTCGAGGACGCGCGGCAACACTTCGCAAGCCTCTTCATCCATGAATGACGTGCTGCGCGGCAGCTTGGCGCCGGTCGACTTGCCGTATCCGGCGCGCGAATAGACGAACACTCCGGCGTCCGTCGCCGCCGCGATTTTGTCGGGAAAGTCGCCCCACAGATCGACACTGCCGAGCCCCTCATGCAGCATGACGATCGTCGGCGCCGCATCGGGGCGCGGACCGATCATGCGGTATTCGAGCCGCAGCGGCGGCAGATCGAGAAAGCCGGTTTCCGAAAGCGTCACGGCTGGGCGCCTTCCGCTGGTACGCGCGGCGCTGCCGATTTCGAGTGCGGCCCGAGCATGTCGGCGGCTATCCGCTGCAATTTGGCGAAGCTCTGCTCCACGGTCTCGCCGGCCGTGTCGAGCTGAGTTTGCGCGCGGGCATAGTCGGCGCCGCGCGCCTCGAGGATTGCGATCAGATCGGCCATCGCCTCGCGGTTCGCCGCCATGGGGCGAAAATCGCCCTGCGCCATGACCCGAACCATATGTTCCTCCGGACGCGCCTTGATCCAGATAGTGTGGCTACGCCGCAGCAATAACGCGTAGCTCTCGCGATCGGATACGATGCCGCCCGCAGTTGTGATCACCGCGGCGTCATGGTCGGCAATCACACGCTCGAGCGCCGCACGCTCGTACCGGCGGAATGTCGCCGTCCCCGCCATTTCGATCATGTCCGGGATGCTGGCGCCGTAATCCTGTTCGACGACGCGGTCGAGCTCGATGAAAGGCCAGCCGAGGTGCCGCGCCAGCATGCGTCCAAGCGTGGACTTACCGGCGCCGCGCAGCCCGACCAGGGCGATCC
>JBASAH010000503.1:0-1780 GCA_049650505.1 Xanthobacteraceae bacterium | reverse complement strand
GAAATAATCCGCTCAATGTGGTCGAGCATCCTTTCCTTGGTTTCGCATTCGGCACAGTCGGTGGCGTAAATCCGGCTATGCCGCAAACGCACCCGCGTCCGCGCCAACGGCAGCTTCTTGCGCTCGGCGTAAAGCCGCAGCGTCATCGAGGTACACGCGCCAAGCGCGGCCAGCAGCAAATCGTAGGGACCGGGGCCGCTATCGAGCCCGCCCGCGGCGACCGGCTCGTCCGCCAGGAAGCGATGCGTGCCGGCGGTAATTTCCTGCTGAAAGGTGCCGTGCCGCGTCTCGCGCACCAGGACTTCGTGCGGCTCGGCGTCCGCGCCTGGCTGCATTGGCGCCGTCATTTCGAGATAACGCTCAGCCCAAGCGGCGACGACATGCGCGACATAAGCGGCATCGCTGGGCCGCCGCAGCAGGTGATCGGCGCCGGCGAGCGAAATGAAACTTTTCGGATGCTTTGCCGCCGTGAAAATGCGGCTGGCATTGTCGATGCCGACTGTCGCGTCGGTCGGCGAGTGGAAGACCAGCAGCGCCTTGCGTAGGCCGGCAATGCGCTCGGTGAGATTTTGCCGGGCGATGTCGGCGAGCAAAGCGCGGCGGATGCGGAATGGCCGGCCGACCAGCGTCACCTCGATTTCGCCTTTGCTTTCGATCTCGTCGATGCGGTCCCCGAACAGGCCGTCGACATGTGCCGGATCGAACGGCGCGGCAATCGTCACCACGGCGCGCGCCTCGGCTATGCGGTGGGCGGCAGCGAGCACCGCCGCACCACCGAGGCTGTGACCGATCAGAACTCCGGGTGCGCCGACTGTCGTCCGCAAATGATCGGCGGCGGCCACCAGATCGTCGATGTTCGAAGAAAAGGTAGTGTTGGCGAACTCGCCTTCACTGGAACCGAGCCCGGTGAAATCGAATCGCAACACCGCGATGCCGTGCGATGTCAGACCGTGAGCAATCAGGCGCGCCGCTTTGTTGTCCTTGCCGCAGGTGAAGCAATGCGCGAACAAGGCAACCGCGCGGATTGGCCCGTCTGGCCGGCCGAGCAGCGCGGCAAGTTTCTCACCCTGAGCATTGGCGAAATCGAAGCGTTCGGCCGGCATGGCAGTTGGCTCCTGTTGGAGATTGGCGGACGGTGTATCGGAAGGCCGTCCTTTCAGTCGTTGGCGGCTATCGCCCCAGCTCGCGCATCGCGGCGTCCAAGCCTTCGATTGTTAACGGATACATCCGGCCGCCGAAAAGCTGGCGCATCAGGCGAATCGAAGCGGTGGTTTCCCATTCGCGTTCCGGCACCGGATTGAGCCAGACGCAGGATGGATAGGTTGTAACGATACGCTCCATCCAAACACGCCCGGCTTCCTCGTTGAAATGCTCGACCGAGCCGCCCGCCGCGACGATCTCATAGGGCGACATCGACGCGTCGCCGACGAATATGACTTTGTAGTCGTGCGGATAAGTGTGCAGAACATCCCAGGTCGGTGTCGTCTCGGTCCAGCGCCGCGCATTCTGCTTCCACACTTTCTCGTATAAGCAATTGTGGAAATATAAATGCACGAGATGCTTGAATTCACTCTTGGCCGCGGAGAACAATTCTTCGGTCGCCTGGACGTGCCAATCCATCGAGCCGCCGACATCGAGGAACAACAACACCTTGACGGTGTTGTGCCGCTCCGGCCGCATCAGAATGTCGAGATAGCCTTTATGCGCGGTACCTTTGATCGTGCCGTCGAGATCGAGTTCGTCCGGCGCGCCGGCGCGCGCAAATTTACGTAAGCGGCGC
>JBASAH010000502.1:0-4725 GCA_049650505.1 Xanthobacteraceae bacterium | reverse complement strand
TGCGAAATCCGCCCGACATGCCAGAGCTGCAGGAACATGCGTCCGCCGGCAGCGTGCACCGCGTCAGTCACGCCTTTCCAGCCGGCAACCTGTTCGGCACTGTGAATGCCCGGCGTGCCCGGATAGCCAAGTCCCTGCGGAGATATTTGCGTGGCCTCGCTGATGATCAATCCGGCGCTGGCGCGCTGGGCGTAATAGGTCGCGTTGAGCGGACCGGGCGCATTGCCGCGGCCGGCGCGATTGCGCGTCATCGGCGCCATCACGATTCGATTGGGCAATTGCAAGGGGCCGAGCCGCAACGGCGAGAAGAGGTCGATGTTGGTCATTGCCGAAAGATTTTACCGGAAGATCGGTTCGTTTCTCGCCCCGCCGACACGTCTTGCGGCCCCACAAGGGGGAGGTGATCAATGGCGGCGCCACTACGCCGAAATAGTTTGACGTTCGATTGTCAGCGCCAGCCTTTCATCGGCAATTCGAGCTTGCCGGTCGCGAGATTCGTCGGCCAGACCGAGACATATTGCTTGCCCTGCAACTGCATCAGATAAGTCGCCGACAAGATGTTCTGTCCGGTGTCATCGAACTTCACGCCATGATAGCCGATCATGAGCTGATCCGGCTTGAGGTCGGTCGCCTTTAGCGCGGCCTGGATCTTGTCGGGCTCGGTCGAACCGACGCGATTGATCGCGTCGGCAAGCACGAAAAAGCCCTCCATCCAGCGCGCACTGGTGTCGTCGAGATCGCGGCCGTACTTGGCCTTGAACATCTGATTGACGATGTAGCTGTTGCTGCCCGGCTTGCCGATATCGAAGGCGCTGCGGTTAATCGCCCCCTGCGCCAGATCGCCGGCGTTCGGAATGAAAGTCGGATCGGAAAAGCCGGCATCGTCGCCGATGATGATCGGTGGCAAGTAGTCGAGATTTTTCATTGTTTTGAAATAGAGGATCGTGTCGGCTGTATAGCTGATGAAGATGACGGCATCCGGCTGCAGGGACTTGAGTTGGATGACTTGCGCGGAAACGTCGGAGCTGTTGGCGTTGTATGGGATTTGCGCCGCCACCGCGATATTGGCCGCCTTGGCGGCCTCCTGAATGCTGGCGGCGACCGAGGTGCCGTAGTCGGTGTTCTCGTTGACAATGGCGATATTGTTGATCTTTCTGCCCGCCTTCTTCAGGTCGGTGAGGAATTCGCTATAGGCCTTGGCAAAATCGGGCGCGATCGGGCCAGAGCGAAAAATCCATTTAAAGCCGCGGCCGGTGATGTTGGATGCCACCGAGTCGGCGACAAGATAAGGAATGCCCTGCCGCTCGGCGACTGCGGTCGCCACCAGCGAGACCGATGAGTGGTACGAGCCGAGCATCGCGACGACGTGGTCCTGCGTGATCAGGCGCAGCGTCTGTTGCTGCCCGACTTGCGGATTGCCTTGATGATCGGCCGAGTCGAGTTCGATCTTGGCGCCGCCGAGATTGGGCAGCCCGGCCGTCGCGCCGAGCGGGAGTACTTTTAATTCCGGATGCGCGGTGTTGACGATTTCGGCGCCGAGGTCGACGGCGTCTTTGGCGGATTGTCCGGCGCTCGCCGCGTTGCCGGTGAGCGGATAAATGACACCGATCTTGACGGTCTCGGCGGCATGCGTGGGAGCCGCGGTGAATAGGGGGCCGGCGCAAATGACAGCCGCTGCGGCAAAGAGATACCAAGGCTTATTCATGGTTTCCTCCCGAAGGATCACGATTGACCGGCATAACCGTGCTTAAGTCAATTCCCCCGACGTCCTGCGGCTGCCGGCTCGAGCAGGAATCCCTCATTTAATTTTTCAGCTATAACAGACACCCAAAAACCGCGAGAGGCTCACGCGTGCACGGTCCTTCGCCTTTAATGAACGCGCGCCGCGCCATGCACGGCAACAACAAGCTGCAGATCGGCTTGTTCGGGGTCAATTGCTCGTCCGGTCGTGCGGTGACGCTCGTCCCGGAGCGTTGGTCGGGCAGCTGGGCGGACAACAAGCGGCTGGCGTTGATGGCCGACCAGGCCGGCATCGACTTTTTGCTGCCGATCGGCCGCTGGAAAGGTTATGGCGGCGAAACCGATTATCAGGGTACGACGCTCGAAACGATCACCTGGGCAACCGGGCAGCTCGCGCTAACCAAGCGCATCACCGTATTCGGTACCGTGCACGCGCCGATCTTTAATCCGGTGGTTGCCGCCAAGGAGATGGTCACCGCCGATCACATCGGCGAGGGCCGCTTCGGCCTCAATATCGTCGTCGGCTGGAATGAGGGCGAGTTCGATATGTTCGGGGTCGAGCAGCGCGCCCATCAAGCGCGTTACGAATATGCGCAGGAATGGATCGATGTCATCAAGATGATCTGGTCCGATGGCGACGATTTCGACTTTCACGGCCAATATCTCAACATGAAAGGCATTCGCGGCAAGCCGAAGCCCTATGGCGGCACGCGTCCGGTGATCATGAATGCCGGCGCTTCGCCGACCGGCCAGGCTTTCGCCGTGAAGAATTGCGACGCGTTTTTCTTGCAGGCCTCGCGCACCTCACTCGAGGAGAGCGCGGCGCGCGTGCGCCGTGCCAAGGACGCCGCGCGTGCGCAAGGGCGCGAAATCGGCTGCTACACGGTCGGCGTCGTCACCTGCCGGCCCACTAAGAAAGAAGCCGAAGACTATTTCCATCACTGCATCGTCGAGCGCGCCGACTGGTCTGCGGTCGATGGTATCCTGGCGCTCAAAAACATTTCCCCGCAAACCGTGCCGATGCAGGAATATCTCACGCAGCGCAGCCAATATGCGCAGGGCATGGGCGGACTGCCGATTATCGGCGATCCCGATCATGTCGCGGCGCAGATCGCCGATCTGAGCAAAGCCGGGCTCACCGGCATCGCCATTTCGTTGGTCAATTATCTCGATGAGCTGCCCTATTTCGTCGACGAAGTCATCGGCCGACTCGAGCGCATGGGCTTGCGAGAGAAAGCGCGGAGTTGAGCGTCCTTCCCCGCTTCGCGGGGAACTACCGCCTACTCGCGATTGGGGTGCCGCGCTTTTTATTGTAGCGGTGGATCGCAACGCGCTCCCACACGCCGTTGAGATGATAAGGATCGGTGCGCGTGAAAGCATCGACTGCGGCGCGATCGACGGCATCGACGACAAAAATGCTGCCGACCGGCGTTTCGCCGTCATCGGCGACGAGTGTGCCCGCGGTGATTACGTCAACCGCGTGCTCTTCCGCGTGGTCGAGATGGATGCGGTGATCGCGATAATGCTTGGCGCGGGTCGGCAGAATGTCTTTCTTGTCGAGCGCGTGGACGACGAACAGCATGCGCTATTGTAGTCCGCGACAACGCCGTGAGCGAGGGCGAGCGGGCTCGCTTTTCTTCATCCTCCCCCGCAAATGCAGGGGAGGTGGCGAGTGAAACGAGCCGGAGGGGGCATCCGAGGCGCCGTTGAGCATGTCGTCAACGACTTCATTCCGCCGGCCCGCGCCCCTTCCACCGCGCAAGTGCGCGCTCCCCCTTCCCCGCTTCGCGGGGCAGGATGACCTACTGTCGCCGCCGCGAGATCACATAAGATTCATCGAAAAACCACAACCCGCCGCGCTCGCGCAGCACCGAACGGGTGGCGTCGATATAGCGGTTGCCGACCTCGGCCAGCCTGTCGTCCTCTACTTGCGCGACATAGATCGCGGCGTTCCAGGCAGCGAACAGCGTGGATGTGCCGATGGACTCCGAAATTTCCGACGGCAGCGTGTGCATGACATAACGAAATAGCGCGCGATTGTCGGCATAGGCATTGAAATTGAGATCGCGGCCGGCCGAACCCAGTTCGTGTTTGACCGCTTTGAGAATTTGATGGCGGTCATGGATGAACGGATTGTCGTCGGGCCAGACCTTCCGAATGATTTCCATCCCAGGATCGTGGCCGTGCGATTGAATAGCGACCAGTCGCCCGCCGGGGCCGAGCGCGCGTGCGAGCGGCGCGATGACGCGCTTGGCCTTAAATTCGAGCGGCGAGCGCGCACGATAGGGTTGTGAGGCGATTACCAGGTCATAGTTGGCCTGCGTGCCGCCGGGCTTGGGAATGATCGGATCGAGCAGAAAACGGTGATCCTCGCGATAGATGACGAGCACGACCGGCCGTTCGTAGATCGGATTGCCGGTGCGCGCGCTGACATTGGCCTTCCAGTTGTCGGCGAGGAACGATTCAAGACTGATGATCTGCTTCTCGAACTGATGCGCCGAATTGCCGATAAGCGGCAGCTCGTGCCAAACCAGGCTCGATGCCGCGTTGACCGACTTGACCGCAAGCCATGGCGCGTCGGCATAAGCGAGATTGGTCAGCACCAGGACGCTCGCCGGATGCTCGAAGAAGCGGTCCGACATTTTTTGCAGCGTCAGCCGAACATCTTCGAGACTGATTTCCTTGCCGACGGTGTAGAACGGCATGTGCGGAAAGCGGTCGTGCATCGCCCGCATGACGCGCACCAGAACGGTGCCGTCGCCGACGCCGGCATCGAAGACGCGCACCGCCGGCGGCCGCGGATGCAGATGGGCGAGCTCTTCGGAGACCCGGTGGGCGACTTCCCATTTTTCGCTGCAGGTATTGACGAAGAGAAGGTATTTCTGCCGGTTGTCGAAGAAGCGGAAATTGCGTTGTGGGTCGCCAGATTTTGGCGGCGCTGAGGCCGGCGGCGCAGACGAGGCGGCGCGGCTCTCGCGGGTGCGC
>JBASAH010000501.1:0-1660 GCA_049650505.1 Xanthobacteraceae bacterium | reverse complement strand
CGCTGGCGGTGAGGCGACGGCTTCGGCGATCATCGCCGACCTCGCCGACATCGCACGCGGCGTCCGCACACCGCCATTCGGGCGGCCGGCGGCGCGCATGACTGCGATCCGCAAGGCGCCGATGCAGCATCATGAAGGCGGCTACTATATCCGCCTTCTGGCGCGCGACCGGCCCGGCACCGCGGCCACTATCGCGCGTCGTCTCGCGCAGCAAAAGATTTCGCTGGAATCGATCGTGCAACGCCACGACACCGGATCGCGCGGCGCCGCACAACCTGGCCGCTCTGGCGAAGCGGTGCCAGTGATCTTGATCACCTATGCCACTAGCGAAGACGCCGTCCACAAGGCCCTTGCCGCGGTGCGCCGCGATCGGGTTGTTTATGGCCGGCCGCAGGTTATTCGTATCGAACGCGCGTGACGCTGCGATAACCGGCGCCTTGGAGATTCTCGCATTCGGAGCCGCTTCATGTCTGCCAAGCCGATCGGTCAGGAGTTCCGACTGGAGCGCGCTTTGTCGCTTGAGATCGTGCGGGTGACCGAGCGCGCAGCAGTTGCCGCCGCCCGGCTGCGCGGTCGCGGCGCGGAAAAGAAATCCGACCAGGCTGCCGTCGATGCCATGCGCCGCGAACTCAGCGCCCTTGCGATCGACGGCACGGTTGTGATCGGCGAGGGCGAGATGGATGAGGCGCCGATGTTGTTCATCGGCGAAAAGGTCGGCACCGGATCCGGGCCGAAAGTCGATATCGCGGTCGATCCGCTGGAGGGCACGACGCTTTGCGCCAAGAATATGCCGGGCGCCATCGCCACGCTCGCTTTGGCGCAGAACGGCACGCTTTTGCATGCACCCGACATCTATATGGACAAGATCGCGGTGGGGCCGGGTTACCCGAAAAACGTTGTCGATCTCGATGCACCGGCCGACGAAAACATCGTCAATTTGGCCAAGGCCAAAGGCGTCAAACCCGAGGCGATCACCGCCATGATCCTCGATCGGCCGCGCCACGCCGATCTGATCGGTGCGGTGCGCAAAGCCGGCGCTGCCGTGAGCCTAATCACCGACGGCGACGTCGCCGGCGTCATCCACACGGCCGATCCCGATAAAACTGGCATCGATATTTTATCTCGGAATAGGCGGGGCACCCGAAGGCGTTTTGGCGGCGGCGGCGCTGCGCTGCATCGGCGGTCAGATGGAAAAGCGCGAGCGCGCCGCTAAAATGGGCATCAATGATCCGCGCCGCAAATACCAGATCGAGGACATGGTCAAAGGCGAGTGCCTATTCGCTGCAACCGGCGTCACCGACGGCCGCATGCTGCGCGGGGTGCAGTTCGGCCGAGAGATCATCGAGACCGACACCGTGGTCATGCGCTCGACCAGCGGAACCGTCCGCTGGATCAGCGCCGAGCATCGGCATCTGGACAAGTTCAAATAACGCGGGAAGCGAGGGCCCGGCCGATTATCCAGCGTGCAACGCGCGCACGGGGATAGCGGGGTTACGGGGATAACCGACTTTGACCCTGATTCGCTGAATCAGATAGCGTCGTAGCGAGTCGCCGCGCCGCGTTGCGCCGCGGCGCTGGAACGGCGCAATGCTCGAAAAACGCTTATTTCTCGGCGTCGACAATTCGGCGACCGGCCGCGCGTGGCGCGATCGGCTTGACG
>JBASAH010000500.1:0-2568 GCA_049650505.1 Xanthobacteraceae bacterium | reverse complement strand
CGCGCTTGGGGTTCTTGTGGACCAGGCGGCGGGGGCTGGGGGGCTGGGGGTGCCGCCCGATCCAGTCCGATTGAATTAACCACGCACCGATTGGCTTCAATTCACGTTCACGTGCGCCCGATTTGATAAGCAGGCCACTCGTAGCAATCTTCACTCTGCGGCTTTCAAATTGACACTCCGCCTTCTGGATTTTCCAGCGTAGCCAAGATGTTAGCGCCAGCTTGAGGCGTTCGCGACACGTCGTTTCGGGCCGGGCAACGCGCCGGAATGGATGCCTGACCGCCGCTCACGACGCTTGCCGCCTCGGGCGAGGCTACGGCAAGGTTTGCGGATGCTACAAAGGAGGTTCTGTGGCGCGCACCGATGTCATTGTGTTGGGGGCCGGGATCGTCGGCACCTCGATTGGGGTCCACCTAGCGAAGCGGGGCCTCGCGGTCGCGCTGATCGACCGCGGCGGGCCCGGCGAGGGCACGTCGTATGGCAATGCCGGTGTCATCGAGGGTAATACCGTCTTCCCGCCGGCATTTCCGTCCGACTGGTGGGAACGCTTGCGCGTCGCGCTCAAACGATCGCCGCAGGCAAATTATCATCTGTCATTCCTGCCAAAGGTCGCGCCTTGGCTCGCCGCATTTTATGCAGCTTCACAGCCATCACGCCTGGTTGAAACCGCGCGTCTCATCCGTCCCCTCATGGCCCGTGCCGTTGCCGAGCACGAGGTTCTGAGCGGGGAGGCGGGGGCCGGGCGCTATTTTCGCCGCACGGGCTGGCTCAAGCTCTACCGTACCGATCGCGGGTTCGCGGCGCAGAGGCGCGAACTGCAGCTCGCTAAAGATTTCGGCATCGCCAATGTGGCCCTCGACCGCGACGGAGCGCGCGCGCTCGAACCCTCGCTCGCGCCGGTGTTCCGTCATGCCGTGCACTGGACCGGGGCTGTAAGCATCGGCAATCCGCTCGCGGTGACGCGCGCCTATGCTGCCCGCTTCGCCGCGCTCGGTGGCCTGAGCTTTTCCGGCGATGCCCGTTCGCTCCATCGCGTCGACCCGCATTGGCGTGTGGATACCACCGCCGGACCGGTCGATGCCGGGGATGTCGTCGTGGCGCTGGGTCCCTGGGCGCCTGATTTGCTTGGTCCGCTCGGCATCAGGCTGCCGCTTGCCGTCAAGCGCGGCTATCACCGCCATTTTAAGCCGGAGGGAAATGCTGCGCTAAGCCGGCCGGTGCTCGATGCGCAGAATGGGTACTGCATGACTCCGATGGAGCAGGGCATCCGCATTACCACGGGCGCCGAATTTGCGCCGCGCGATGCGCCGCCGACGCCGGTGCAATTTGATCTTGTATTGCCGCAGGCGCGAGGTTTGTTCGCGCTCGGCGAGCCGGTCGAGGCACAGCCTTGGATGGGCGCGCGGCCTTGCTTTGCCGACTCGCTACCGGTGATCGGGCCTGCGCCGGACCGCCGCGGCTTGTGGCTGGCCTATGGCC
This sequence comes from Xanthobacteraceae bacterium, assembly GCA_049650505.1. GTDB lineage: Bacteria > Pseudomonadota > Alphaproteobacteria > Rhizobiales > Xanthobacteraceae > BOG-931. The sequence goes on along the minus strand of JBASAH010000500.1, from coordinate 1,089 downwards.
ACGGCCATTGGGGGCTCACGCTCGGCCCGGCGACGGGGCGGCTCATCGCCGAGATGATCACCGGCGCGACGCCGTTCTGCGATCCGGCGCCTTACAGCGCGGAACGCTTCACTCGTTGATCGTTTTTACGACGCTCGACGCGGGCCGCGTGTTGTTGCTCGTCGAGAACTTATCCTGCGCCCTGACCATATCGTCATACTTCGCCAGCGTCGTGATCGGCTCTTTCGGAACCATGTGCACGATCTTGTATCCGCCGGCCTTGAGCTGGCGCAGCAATTCCGGCAGCGCTTCCGCGGTAGCGTGCTGGAAATCGTGCATCAGGACTATGCCCTTGCCGTTCTTGGCGAGCTTGGTCATCGCCGATTTGATCACGTCTTCCGGTTTGCGCATCTTGAAATCGAAAGTGTCGAGATCGGTCGAAAAGATCGCGATGTTGCGCGTGCCAAGATAGGCCAGCAGTTCGGGCGGTTGTTGCAGACTGGGGAAGCGGAAGAACGGTGCCGTCGGTCCGCCGACCGCCATATGCACCGCACTGACGCCCATTTCGATCTCCTCCTTGGCGAGCTCGATATCCTTGGCATACGGATTCCTCGCCAGATCTTTGTGCGACCAAGTGTGATTGCCGACCGTCATGCCGGCCGCGGCAACGTCCCTGGACAGATCAGGTCGCCAGGTGGCGTGTTTGCCGATCTCGAAGAAAGTCGCCTTGATGCAATTATCTTTGAGTGCTTTGAGCACCATCGGCGTGTTCTCGGGCCAGGGCCCGTCGTCGAACGTCAGCACGACTTCTTTGTCGCGTAGAAAATCGTACTGTTTGAAGTGCTCGGTTCCGAATGCCGGACCGCCTGTGGTGTCGATTTCGACGATCCGCGAGAGGCCGATCGCGTCGGGATTGTCGCAAGCAGGGATGCCTTTAGCAGATCCCGGATTGGTTGCGGCCGATGGCGTGGGCGCCGCCGGTGCCGACGATCCTGTTGCATTCTGCGTGGCTGCGGTTGGCGCCGCCGCGACCACCGACGCACCGGTTGGCGCGCCGGAACTTGCTTGCGCGACCTGCACGACTGGAGCTTTTGCAATACGCGGCTGCAC
>JBASAH010000499.1:0-1541 GCA_049650505.1 Xanthobacteraceae bacterium | reverse complement strand
GATATCCCCGGCGCCGACCGCGATCAGTCCATTTGAAATCGCTTCATAGGCCCGCGTGCCGCGGCGATTGCGCAGGAGCCGCGCCAGCACAACGGGCGATCGCGCAATGGCGCGAATGAAGCCGATGATCAAACTTAAGATGATCATTGCCGCGATCACGGCGGCGCCGAGCACCAAAAGCGATGTTTCGATGCGCAACCCTTGCCAGGTGACGACGACATCGCCCGGCCGGTCGGCGAGAAATGCGACGCCATAAGCAATGACGCCGACGAGGATCAAATAAAGAATGACGCGGATCATCGGGCGGCTGGCGTGGCAAGCGCCGCGAGCGCGTCAGCGGCAATCTGTCGGCTCGCTGCGAGCGCCGCCTCGCGGGCCGCGGCCTTCTTGCTCCATGCCGCGGTGAGCGACTTTGCCGAATCTGGCAGCGCATCGATAGCGGCCAAGGCCGCGCCGATATCGCCATGCGCGGCGTCGAACCTGATCCGCGCAAGAACCGCCGCCGGATCGTTCCCCGCCGGTGCTCCGGCCGGCGTTATGCGCACCAGCTTTTCTGCATTGGCTTTGAGCCGCCCCAGAAAAGTCGCGTCGCCCAGTTCCGGCTCCGACGCCTGTTGCAGCGCCGGCGTCAAAGCGTCGAGCTCGCGCGCCAGCGCGGCGGCGTTCGGAACGCCGTTTGCAGCGAATGGTTCAAGCGGCGCAGTTGCTTTTTGATCGACCCCGAGCGCGCGCAGTGACGCAAGTTCGGCTTGGTATGGCGCGCCGCGTTCTACGGTTGCGCGCAGCGCTTCCGCAGCGACGGTCAACCGCGCCGCGCGATCCACCGGAACGGTCGCCGCGGCAAGTCCTTTCACCGCGCTCTCCAACGCCATGATCCGGCTCGCCACCGCATCGAGGTCGCTGCGTTGGACTTCCATTTTGTTGGCGGCTTCGCTTGCGCTTTTTGCCGCCTCGGCCGCGTTGAGCGCCGTATCGGCTTGCTTGGCGGCGCTCTGGCCGCTTGCCGCAATCTCATCAACCCGGCGTTGCAGTGCGGCGATGCCGTCGCCGAGCGATTTCGCTTGGGCTTCAACTCCGGCGATGCGGCCGCCGACCGCCGGTTCGGTACGCTGCACTTCGATTGTGCGCTCGATCCTGTCGAGCCGCGCGCTGAGATCGGACGTGGTCGGACTTGTTTGCGGCGGCACAGTCGACGCCGGCGGACTTGGCGTACGGCTTTGCGCCTGACTTTGCGCCTGATTTGGCGGCGGCGTGGCCGACGACGGTGCCGGTACCGGCGTATTTGACGCAAGCGTATGGCTGGCCGTGCTCTCGCGCGCGGGGATTAAATCGGTAAGCCAAAGCGCCGCGAGGGCCGCCGCCATTATGACTGCGCCGATCAACACGCCCGCGACCTGTGACTTGAGCCGCCCGCTGGCAGCGCTGGTTGTTTGCTGATTGCCCTCAGCCGGCGACGATGCATTGGAACTCGCGGGCGCCTCCTCGGCCGCGCGCGTGTCTGCCGATTCCGCCGCGCCGGCTGCCGGCTCATCGGCGGGGGT
>JBASAH010000498.1:0-20734 GCA_049650505.1 Xanthobacteraceae bacterium | reverse complement strand
ACGCACCGCACAAACCATTCAAGACGATCGCAAACGACGTTGATTAAAAAATCAAAACTCGGCGATACAGTGCCGGTGACGACACGAACATTGCACGCAAAAAGAGCGTCTAGCTCGGTTGGAGGCGATCTGAGCCTCGCCTAATACTCGCCGCCTCGGCGCGCTCCATGCAGCGACGACGCTGACCGGCTCGGCGCCAATCGTCCCCTAAGGTCGCATCCACCAGGATTGCATCCCCCTGGATCGCGTCCGCTAGGGTCGGACCTCGATAATACCGACGGTGGCCCAGCAACAAACAAACGGAGAAATAAACCCTGCCCTAGCAATCATGACCAGGTTTGCAAGGGAAAACAGTCGCTCGTTCGTAGGCCTGATCGATCAGCCACACGGCGCGTGCGCAGTCGTGCACACTGATCGGTGGCGGTGCGCCTCTTCGCCAGTGGTCGAGCGCGTCGCGCACTGCGACGAAATAGGGCGCAGTAACGTCGCTACCCGGGAACGTCTCGTCCCCTTCTGCGGTCGCTAGCTTCATGACGCCGTCCTTCATTGTGAGGATGGCATCACGGCCGGCGATCTTCCACTCACCGTCCGTTCCATCACGGGGAAAGCCGTTGCCGACTTCGATCGTGCCGAGAATGCCGCTTATCGAACGGAGCATTACCGAAGCATAGTCTTCGACCGGGCGTCCGTGGGCGCGTCGGCTCAGTTGGGCGCCGGTCACCTCCGCTGGTTCGCCGGTCAAATGAAGAAACATATCGAACCCATGCGAGCCCAAGTTTCGGAGGCAGCCGCCGCCGGACTCGGCGGGATCGAGCATCCAAGGGCAATCCCAGGCCTGATAACGTGCAGGCCCCGGCCGGTTGATCCGAACGTAGATATGCGACAGCGGGCCGAAGCGGCCCGCGTCCAGCAGCTCCCGGGCACGCATGGAAAATGGCGCGTATCGCTGGGCCAGGGGGACAGCCACAAACGCATTGAGCGACGCTGCTTTCGCCGCCACAGCCTCGACCTCAGAGGCGTTGATGCCCATGGGCTTCTCCATCAGGAAGGGATAGCCCTGATCCAGCAGGTCGTGCGCGATTCCAGCCATTTGCCGATGCCGCCCAAGCGCCACGACAAAATCGGGGCGGGTTGTCGCGAGCATTTCTCGGTAATCTGTGAACGTAAGCGGGTTCCCTACTTCGGCCGCTCGTTTCGCAGCGAGACCAGCATTGGAATCTTGAATAGCGACCAGCTCCACGTCCGGCATAGCGATGAGGTGGCTAAGGTAAGCGGCGTCGTAAACTGCATGCCAATGGCTTACCTCGGTGGCGGCAATGCGAACGGTCATGGGCGTCCTCCTGATCGCGCGTCGTAACCGCGACAGCAGCTACATATTGACTCGCTGGGCATGAGAAGACGAGTGCAAGCAGTGAGAACCAAGATCGACTACGATGTCGTGGGGCTCCTTGGGTGCAGCGTTTTGAGGATTTGAGGATGGCATGGTCACTTGGCTTGATGACCAGTCGTTTCCTTCCCGGTTCGATAACTCTGATGAGTTGGATGATTTTCTGAGCCGATCGAGCCGGGCGCTAGCCACCGATCTCAGATGAAGCCTTCCCTCGACAACTTCAGGCCAAACTCGGACAGGGCCAATTATTCGATCACCTCGTCGCGCGCCTACATATTACTTCAACTGCATCATAGGGCTGGAGAAAGAGAAAGCCCGGCAACACCAAGTGCGAGATTGACACCAACTTGGCCTTCGACTGAAAGCGGCTGCAACGCAATGGACCGGTGCGAGCCACCGATCAAGGCGTTCGCGCCGACACCGACACCCAGCGACGCACTGCCGCTGCCGCCGACATACTTGCCGGCAAGCGCGCCGTGGTGCAAGCCGGCTGCCGGTGCGAAGACGCCCCACGCCATCACGCCGCCAGCTTTTACACCGAGGTCGAGTCCCAGCCGATTAATGTGACCGACATAGTTTTCCGGCGGGCCATTATCGGGCCTGAAACTGCATCGCAATTTTTGGTGCGAGCCGACAATGAGCCCAAGGCTGGCAGAGGTTCGGCAGCTAAGAACGCCCACTTTTGTGCCACCCGCTTGCTGGGCTGCCAGTGGAAGGCAGGCGCTGAGAACGAGGACGAGTGCCGAGACAATCTTGCGAACCTGAAACATTGTAACACCTTCGAGGTTTGTTATAGCGTTTAGCTGGGGTTGTCGCACGCTGCGAGAAAGGAGCTGTCCCTACCACACACGAAAATGGTTCTAGATTCAACCTGCGGAGAATTTTTGGACATCGCGTTACTTCCGGAAAGGATCACAAGGCGACATTGAAGCGCCTCCACCCAGTGTCTGCTTTGCCCCCCAAAAGCAGACGACGGCTGGGCGCACTGGAATGTCAGTTTAGTGCCAATTCTGGAAGTCACCCGGCGGCGCGAACACGGTGGGCCTCCCCCTTATTGGTCCTTTGCTTTGCTCGCTGGGGTGGGCGTGATGTCGCGGCTCGCCGCAATGACACGAGAACGCGTCCGATCGAGGTGGTACCTCAACATAAAATAGAGATCGGAGTGACGCATTGGAACGGTGATTGTTGACCTCTCGATATCATCTAGTTCGGCCTTCAGAGCTTCTGCTTTCCCTGTTGTGAGTCTTTCTTGGAGTACATTTTCAATGGCCCTGAGCCGCTGATAAAGCTGCCGGAATCGTTGTCGGACAAACCATTCGTACAACCGTGGCGCAAAGCCAAAAGCTGGAAAGACGATCGCTAGCGCTGCAATCAGAAAAGCAATCGTCCTTTGCACATATGCAGTCATCCAAAGGGGCAGATATTTCGCAAACAGCGAAGGCCCGTTCCGATAATACTCAATCGCAACAGATGGTACTGCGTATTCCGGATCGTCTATTGCCGGAAATTCCCCGCTCCGCTGAAAAAGCCCTGCTCCGCTGTGCTCCTCCTTCAGTGTCTGAGCTAGGAGCTGAATGATTGCCGGATGAAGATCATCACGGATTAGTACTTTAGCTGTAGTCCCGACCAACGTTATCTCATCTGGCGGATTTGGAGGCTCAAGCTGAACTACCCCCTTCGGCAATACGAGTCGGACAAGATCTGGGAAAACACGCATAAAGGCATCGGCCGATGAAAAATTCATAAGCCGAACGTTTGGATTATTCAGCAAACTTTCTACAGAGGGCGCGTTCGAACCGCCCACGAGCAGAGCCGCATCTGCCTTGTCATTTTTTAGTGCCTCCACTGCAGCATCACCCGCGAGTGGTAGCAACGTAGCGGTTTTGGCGTCTATGTTGGCCCTCCTGAGAATTCGTTCTGCGTCGTAACGAGCGCCGCTTCCCTCCGGTCCTACAGCAATGCGTTTTCCTTTGAGTTGAGTAAGGCTATCGAGTGATCGGCTGGAAGAATAAAAAATCCAAAACGGAACGTTCGAGATGAGTCCCATCGACCGCAGCTCGGGCGCTTGGGTACCGTTGGAAATACCACCCGTCGAGAACGCGATCTGTACGTTCGAATTGCGGTCCCGCAAAAGCTTGAAATTTTCCAGGGCGCCAGCGGTTTCGCGCACGTTCAGCTCTACTCCCGCGCGGGCGAATTGTGTTCGATATCTTTCTCCAAAATAGTCGAAGGTGGTCCCTTTTCGACCAGTGGCAATAGTTACCCGAATCGGTGGTGAGGGGACGAGATATTCCAGGACGATCCAAGTAGCGCCGATAATCAAGGCCAACGCGGCGAGTCCGGCGATGAGTCTGCCGTATCTCAAATTCTGCATCCTTGCCGTTTATTCCAGCAAAGGCTTGCCGTCAAAACGCTGGTGCCACTAACCCCACGGTAGCTTTCGGTGCCGGCTGCATCCAGCGTCGGCGACGACTTGCGAACAGGGACGCAAGCGCCGTAGGCTTATTGCGGCGCAACGCAACGGAAACCGGAGGCTTGCTGTGCCGCAGGGGCGCACGCCGTTCGAACAAATCGCGTTGTTGCTTCAGGGCGGCGGCGGGCTCGGCGCCTATCAGGTGGGCGTTTACGAGGCGCTGGCAGAAGCCAATCTGCATCCCGATTGGGTTGCCGGAATTTCGATCGGCGCCATCAATTCGGCGATCATCGCCGGCAATCCGCCGCAGCGGCGGGTCGACGCGCTGCGCGAATTTTGGCACGCGGGCTCTACTTCGCCACTCGGCATACCCTTTTTCCAGAATATCAAGTTTTTCGTGCCGCGCCTGCCGCCGCCGACCGTTTGGCCGCCCGGCAGTCCTGAACAAAGCGAGCTATTACGACAACACGCCGTTGCGCGCGACGCTAGAGCGTCTGATCGATTTCGATCGTATTAATGCCGGCGAGATGCGCTTTAGCGTCGGCGCGGTCGAAGTGCGCAGCGGCAATTTCACCTATTTCGACACGACCACGCACAAGAACGCAAATTCCATTGGCCGTTCGGACGTCGTCCGGACGATCATCCGGGCTTGAGCGCGCTCGGATTGTAAATCCGCGCAGGAAGCGACACGCGGTCCTATCCTCATTGACGCTCTGACGCTGCCCCGCTAACCCCTCGATACCGGGGCAGCCCATGAACGAGAAGGAAAAAGTCGCGCTCGGATCGATTGCCGCTTCGGCCGGTTTGACCGCGGCGAAGGCGATTATCGGCCTGCTTACCGGTTCGCTTGCCATCCTCTCGGAGGCTGGGCACTCGCTGCTCGACCTCTCCGCGACGGTTCTGACCTATTTTGCCGTGCGGATTTCCGGCAAGCCGGCCGACGCCGAACATCAGTACGGCCACGGCAAGGTCGAGAGCGTTACGGCACTGGCCGAGACCGCACTGTTGTTTGTGCTGACCGCAATCGTGATCTTTGAGGCCGTGCGACGGCTCATCGGCGAGCACGTGCACGCCGTCGACGCTACCATCGCGGCCTTCGCGGTCATCATCGGCTCGATCGTGATCGATTTCCTGCGGTCGCGCACGCTCAAGCGCGTCGCCCAAGCAACCACGAGCGAAGCGCTGGAAGCCGATGCGCTACATTTTCGATCCGACATGTGGTCGTCGATCGCGGTGCTGATCGGCTTATGCGGCGTGGCGCTCGGTTACGCATGGGCCGATGCTGCAGCCGCGATCATTGTCGCCGTCTTTATCTGCGTTGCCGGCTATCGGCTCGGCCGCCGCACAATCGACACGCTCACGGATACCGCGCCGGCTGGGGTCAGCGAGCAGATCGCCGCAATCGCGCGTCAGATCCCGGGAGTCGTTGCGGTGGAACGGGTGCGGGTGCGCCCGGCCGGAGCTGTGTTGTTCGTCGAACTTGGCGTGAGTATCAGCCGCACGCTTCCACTCGATCGCGTCACCATGATCAAACAGCAGCTCACCCGCGCCATCCGTGACGACCTGCCGGCGGCCGAGCTCACCATAACGACGGAGCCGAAGGCACTCGATGATGAGACAGTGCGCGAGGGCGTCATGGTGATCGCACGCGATCTCGGTCTCGCTATTCATCACGTCGCGGTTCAGACCATAGCGGGCCGTTTATCGGTGTCGGTCGACCTGGAAGTCGACGGCGCGCTGCCGCTTGCCGCCGCGCATGATGTGGCGAGCCGGCTCGAAGAAGCGATCCGGCACGAACTCGGGCCGGAGGTCGAAGTCGAAACCCATATCGAGCCGCTGCCGGCTGACCTGTTGGCCGGCCGCGATGCAGCGCCTGCACGCATTGCCGAAGTCCGCGAGCTTTTATCGTCACTGGCGATGGAGCTACCGGCGCTCGGCGAGGTGCATGACGTACGGGTGCGGGAAACCACCGCCGGCGAAATCGTCAATTTCCACTGCCATGTCGATCCAGCACTTTCAGTGAGCGCGGTGCATAACCTGGTGGACACGCTTGAACGGCGGCTGCGTCGGCAATTTCCGACGATCCAGCGCGTCATTGGCCATGCGGAACCGCTGCGCTAAGCCTCGCGTGTGTCGCGACGTTCCGCGCGGGGAACGCCCACTTCCGCTTTTCATAGCCGCGCAAACCCTCTAGACCAGCGGCGCTATGCGCACTGAAGAGCCAAGGCCCATCCGCCTCGAGGATTATCGCCCGCCCGATTGGCTTATCGAGACGGTCGAGCTCGACGTGGCGCTGCACCCGACAGCCACCAGAGTTCGCGCCAAGCTTCACGTCAGGCCAAACCGCTTGGGCGCGCCTGCGCCACTTGTCCTCGACGGCGACGAACTGACGCTTCATTCAATTCGTCTCGATGGCAAGCCGCTGCCGGCGGAGAGCTTTGTCGCGACGCCGGATCGGCTGACCATTGCGCAAGCGCCGCATCGGCCGTTTGAGCTTGAAATCGAAACGGCGCTCGACCCGGCCGACAACACCAAGCTGATGGGACTCTATCGTGCCGGTCCGACCTACTGCACGCAATGCGAAGCCGAGGGCTTTCGCCGCATCACCTACTTCCTCGATCGGCCGGACGTCATGGCGGTCTATACAACGCGGATAGAAGCCGACAAGAAAGAGGCCGCCGTACTTCTGTCCAATGGCAATCTCATTGCGCAGGGTGACTTACCCGGTACCTCGCCCGGCTCCTCGCGGCATTTCGCCATTTGGCACGATCCGTTTCCGAAGCCGTCATATCTGTTCGCGCTGGTCGGCGGAAATCTCGGCTGCGTCAAAGATACCTTCACCACAATGTCAGGACGCAACGTCAGCCTCGCGATCTATGTCGAACCGGGCAAGGAGGACCGTTGTCACTACGCCATGGACAGCCTCAAACGCGCCATGCGCTGGGATGAGGTAGCGTTCGGACGCGAATACGATCTTGATATTTTCATGATCGTCGCCGTCTCGGCGTTCAACATGGGGGCGATGGAGAACAAAGGACTCAACATTTTCAACGATAAATTCGTTCTCGCCTCCCCTGTCACAGCAACCGACGGCGACTACGCCAGCATCGAAGCAGTGATCGCCCATGAATACTTCCACAATTGGACCGGCGATCGCATCACTTGTCGCGATTGGTTTCAGCTCTGCTTGAAGGAGGGCCTCACCGTTTTTCGCGACCAGGAATTCACCGCCGATCAGCGATCGCGGGCGGTCGAACGGATCAGCGATGTGCGTGGGCTGCGCGCGCATCAATTCGTCGAGGATGCCGGCCCGCTCGCCCACCCGGTGCGGCCAACGCTCTATCACGAGATCAACAACTTTTACACCGCCACCGTCTACGAAAAAGGCGCCGAAGTCGTGCGGATGATCAAGACCTTGCTTGGCGAAACGACGTTCCGCGCCGGCATGGACCTATACTTCGCGCGCCATGACGGCCAAGCGGCGATTGTCGAGCAGTTCGTGCAGTGCTTCGCCGATGTGAGCGGGCGTGACATGCGTCAGTTCATGCGCTGGTATTCGCAAGCCGGCACGCCTGAGATCAAAATAGAGCCGCATTACGACCCTGCCGCCTGTAACTTCCGCCTCGATATAGCGCAGAACATTCTGCCGACACCCGGCCAGCCCAACAAGGAGCCGATGCTTATTCCACTCGTGCTCGGCCTGGTCGGCCACAGCGGCGCGGATCTGCCGCTTATGCTGGAAGGCAAGCCGCTCACGCGCGGAGTAATCGAGCTCACCGAGCCGCGTCAATCATTTGTCTTCACCAATGTTGTGGAGCGTCCGGTGCTTTCGCTCAACCGCGGCTTCTCGGCTCCGGTCAAGCTGACGATGCCGATCGATCCCGAGCATCTGCGTTTTCTCGCTGCCCACGATTGCGATCCGTTCAATAGATGGCAGGCGATCCAAACCTCGGCGATGACGCTGTTGAAGAACAACGTCGCTGCAATACGCTTGGGTGACGGGCCAGGTTTGGGCGACGAGCTTGCGGACGAGGGATTGATGGACGCGCTCGGGGCAACTCTCAACGACCTCGCGCTCGAACCCGCTTTCGTTGCATTGACGCTATCGCCACCAGGTGAAGCGGATATCGCACGCGAAATCGGCCATGACGTCGATCCGGATGCGGTCTTCGCCGCGCGGCGAAAATTGCGTGCGGCGATCGGCGCGCGCCATAGCGGGCTCCTTGCTGCAACTTACGAGCGGATGATTACCCCCGGCGCTTTTCGGCCGGACGCGCAAAGCGCGGGCAGGCGCGCGCTTAAGAATGTCTGCCTTGATCTTTTGGCGATGACGGAAACCAATGCCGCGATTGCTCGCGCTTTTACCCAATACCGCAATGCCGATAATATGACCGACCGTATTGCGGCGCTCGAAACGCTCGCGACCCATGACCGGCCGGAACGGGCCGCCGCATTTGAGGATTTCTACACACGCTACGCCGACGACCCCCTGGTGATCGATAAATGGTTTTCGCTTCAGGCCACCATCCCAGAGCCGGCGACGCTTGATCGGGTCCGCGGCTTGACCCGCCATCCCGCGTTCTCCGCCGCCAATCCCAACCGCATACGCGCGCTGATCGGCGCCTTTGCTCTAGCCAACCACACCCAATTCAACCGCAGCGATGGTGCCGGCTACAATTTCGTCGCCGACTTCGTGCTTGAGCTCGATCCGAAGAACCCCCAGGTCGCCGCGCGCCTGATGAGCGCGTTCCGCTCCTGGCGCGCTCTAGAGGCGCAACGCCGCGGCCACGCCAAGGTGGTGTTACGCCGCGTCGCGGCAAAACCCGCCCTGTCACGCGATGTCCACGACATTGTCGCGCGCACGCTCGCCGAGAATTAAAAGCGATTCAGGCCTTTGATTCGACTCTGTTTTGAGTCGTCAACGTGTTCGGCAACAGAAAGCAAACCGTGGTTGCGCTTCGGCAGAAGCTTTTTCGCGACGCAAAAAGCTTTGGACATTTATTAAAAAAATATTGACTCGCGACTCTCGACAAATCAACGCGCATCGATTCTATTGATGATGATTCGGAGAGAGCGGCACAATCTCCGAACGCGGGTAGAGGCAATAATCCGAGCGGGGGCAGGCGATGGCGCGCGCCGATGTGGCGAGTGCGTCTTTACGATCCGATTCGATCAAAGGGTTGGCGGAATCAATCGCCAATCCGGCCTATCGGCGCCTGCTCAGCGCTGAGCCGCTCCTGCGCCGCGCCGTTCCGGTTCTCATCATCGCCTTCATGGTGACGGTGTGCGTCGGCGCCGCCGTTGAGGTTCTCGAACATCGACGGCAAGCGGTATTCGAGGCCAAGCAACGCATTGCAGCGGTGGCCGATCACTTCGCCACGCTTTTTGAGCGTCGCAGCCGCGATGGCCGCTCGCATTGGCCGCGTACCTCCGATGCACTCGCGGAGGCAGTGCCTGACTGGGCGGCGGGCGCCAAGCAGCGCGTCCTTGTAAGTGACGCCGACGGCAACATCGTTGCGGGCTTGCCCAATGCGCCCCCGACAGTGGGACGTTCGCTTCTCGAAGTGCTCGGTCCCCTACAGCCGCTCACAACGTTCGGCGCCGAGGCCGGCACCCGCGAGATTGTGCTGGGCAACGGCGAACCCGCTTTCGCGGCAGTTCGAGCGTTGCGGAATCCGACCGGGCTATTGACCGTTATTCAGGCGCGGGACGACGCGCTCACAAGCTGGCACTCAATTACGGCTCTGACGGTCACGTTGTCGGCAACGACCGGCTTTGTAGTCCTGATACTCGGTTTCGCATTCCACTGGCAAGCGACCCGGGCACGTGAAGCCGATCTGATCAACGACACGGTCCGTAGTCGGGTCGACACGGCGCTCAACCGCGGACGCTGCGGGCTGTGGGATTGGGATCTCGCTCGCGGCCGCGTTTTCTGGACGCACTCGATGTACGACATGCTGGGCTTGCCGCAGAAAGACGAGCTGCTGAGCTTCGGCGAGGTCGACGCCCTCGTCCACAAGGATGACATCGATCTTTATGAACTTGCGAGCCAGCTCGCTGACGGCAAGCTGCAATCAATCGACCACGCGTTTCGTATGCGCCATGCCGAAGGCAGATGGCTGTGGCTGCGGGTTCGCTGCGAGCTGACGCGCCAGGATGGCGAACTAGGCCCGCACCTAATCGGCATCGCCGTCGACATCACCGAGCAGAAAAATCTGGTTGAACGCACCGTGGCCGCCGATTTGCGCCTGCGCGACGCCATCGAAACCATACCGGAAGCCTTCGTACTGTGGGATGCGGAAAACCGGCTCGTGCTCTGCAATTCCAACTTCCAGGAGCTGCATCAGCTGCCGGACGAAGCGATGGTGGCGGGAACGTCTTATGAGACGATCGTGGCCACCGGCAGAAAGCCGCTGATCCGCGCTACCTTGGCTCACGACAGCGAGCCGCGCGGCGCGCGCACTTTCGAGGCTCAACTCGAAGATGGCCGCTGGATGCATATCAGCGAACGCCGCACCAAAGACGGCGGCTATGTCTCGGTCGGAACGGACATCACCAAAATCAAACAGCACGAGCAAAAACTAATCGAAGGTGAAAAGCGACGCATTGCCACCATTCTCGATTTGCGTAAATCCCAGCAAGCGCTCGAACAGCAAACTGGCGAACTGGCGGACCTCGCCGAAAAATATGCCGAAGAAAAAACCAGAGCCGAAGAAGCCAATCAGGCCAAATCGAAGTTCCTGGCAAATATGAGCCACGAACTGCGCACCCCCTTAAACGCCATCATCGGCTTTTCCGAGATCATGGAATCGGGAATGTTTGGCCCGCTCGGCGCCGAGAAGTATATTGAATATTCACGGGACATCCGCGAAAGCGGCGAGTATTTGCTCGACGTCATCAACGATATCCTCGACATGTCCAAGATCGAAGCCGGCGGAATTCGCCTTGCCCCGGAAGCGGTGGACCTTGACTCGCTTTTGGCCGATTGCATCCGCGTAGTATCTACCCGCGCCGGCGAAAAAAACCTCAGGCTCGACGCGAAGGTTGAGCCCGCAATCCAGCTTAAAGCCGATCGCCGCGCCTTAAAGCAGATCGCGCTCAATCTTCTTTCCAACGCCGTAAAATTCACACCCGAGGGCGGTGCGGTGAGCGTGCGGGGCCGGGCGCGCGGCGGGATCGTAACTATCGCTATCAGAGACAATGGAATCGGCATAGCGCGGGAGGCGCTGCATAAACTTGGCCGGCCGTTCGAACAGGTCGAGAGTCAATTGACCAAGCGTCACCAGGGCTCTGGCCTTGGCCTCGCTATCGCGAAATCACTGATAGAGCTCCATGGCGGCGCAATGCGTATCCGTTCGCAGCTTGGCCGAGGCACGATGGTCCTGGTGCGGCTGCCAGCCGGGCCCACAACAACGGCCCGGATCCACGGCATCGAAGCCGCCGCTTAATGAATTTCGATCGCTCATCATGGCGGCCCGCCCAGAATTCTAATAAAACACGCGCGCACCGCACGCTGAGTTTCCGCGAGATGGGCGGCAAGCGTTGGGAAATCCGGCAGGTCGGCGGCGCGCGCCAATAATCCCAATATGCCGGGGCTCGCGGTCTGCGGATCGAAACGCGAAGGCAGACACAGCCGGAGAATTTGCGTGAGATCATGAAATAGCTGGACTGCCGGCCGCAGCACCGCAGCATCCTCGGGCGCGAGAACGCCGAGCCGCGCGGACTTTTCCAACGTGCGCGCGGTCGAGGTATCCAGGACCTCAGAAAGTGTCGCCGCATGCACCAACTGCAGATACTGGGCGATGAATTCAATATCGATCAGCCCGCCGGCGGCATATTTGAGGTCCCATGGGTCGGCGTCGCCCTTCTCTTTGGCGATGGCCCCGCGCATGTCGACGACGTCGCCGGCTGTCGCAGCCATATCTCTCTGCTGACAAAGAACCTCGCGAATGACCGCCTCGACCTTCGCACCAAAATCCGGCGATCCGGACACGACACGCGCTCGTGTGAGCGCCATGTGTTCCCACGTCCAGGCTTCGTGCTGTTGGTAGCTTTTGAAGCCCTCGATTTGGGTGGCGACCGGACCAGACCGGCCCGATGGACGTAATCGCATATCCACCGGATAAAGCACGCCGTAATTGGTCTGAACGGTCAGGGCGCCGATCATGCGCTGGGTCAAACGCGCGAAGTATTGGCCGCCATAGAGCGGGCGTTTGCCATCCGACTGCGGATGTCCCGGATCGAAGTCGTAGACGACGATAAGATCGAGGTCCGAATTCGCGGTCATCTCACGCGCCCCAAGGCGACCGAGAGCAAGCACCGCGCTCTGCCCACCGCTCATACCGCCATGTGTCGCGGTGAAATCGGTTTCCACCCATCGATACACCTCACCGAGCAGAACGTCGGCGAGCCAGGCAAATGTCTCGCCCGCCTGTTCGGCAGACAACGATCCGGAAATGATGCGCGCGCCGATGAGGAACATATGTTCCTGGCCAAACAACCGAATGGCATCAAGCATCGATTCGAAGCCGTGAACCTCCTCAAGCGTCCGCTTAAGGCTCGCCCGCAGGCCTGCCTCGTCGGCCAGCGCACCGAAGAAACCCGGATCGACCAGCGGATCAATAAAATGCGGATGATGCGCCAGGATATCGGCGAGCCGTGGCGCCGCGCTAATGATGAGCGCGATGAAGCGGATCAATTCCGGATTTTGCCGCAGCAGAGAGAAAAAGCGGCCACCCGCGCGCAACCCCGCTAAAAACCGGTCAAATGCAGCGAAACTCGCATCGGGACTTTCGCCGCGCGAAAATTGATCGAGCATGACCGGTACAAGGTCAAGAAGATTAGCCCGGGCCTGCTCGCCACGGAGCGCGCGATAAAGCCCGTTCTGCCAATTTTGCACCGCCTCAAACACCACTGTTGGCTGGCGAAAACCTAGTTGCGTCAGCCGTTCGAACAATTCGGCGCGCTCGTCGCGATCATTGAACAAAAGCTTCTGCTGCTGCGCGAGTAAGTCGGGAGTGCGCTCGAATAGCTTGATGTAATGTCGTTCGACATTGCGCAAATGCGAAACCAACACATCGGCAAAATCGTCACGCGATCGGAATCCGAGAAAGCGGCCAAAAACCTTGAGCGCGTCGGCTGTCCCCGGTAGCGTGTGCGTCTGCTCGTCGGCCATCATTTGCAGGCGATGCTCGACGCGACGCAAAAAAGCGTAGGCTGCCGCAAGTTCATCGCGGGCAGCCATATCGATCCAGCCGTCGCTAGCGAGCGCGGACAGCGTCGCAATGGTGCCGCGATCGCGTAAATCGGGGTGCCGCCCACCCGCAATCAGCTGCTGTGTTTGCACGAAAAATTCGATTTCGCGAATGCCGCCGCGTCCCAGCTTTATGTTGTGACCCTCAATGGCGATCTCGCCATGACCGCGATAGGCATGAATCTGACGTTTCATGTCATGCACATGCGCAATCGCGGCGAAATCGAGATATTTTCGCCAGATGAACGGCGATAAGTCGCCAAGGAATTTCTCGCCGGCGGCGTTATCGCCGGCGCAGACGCGCGCTTTGATCAGAGCCGCACGTTCCCAATTTTGGCCGCGGCTTTCGTAATAGTGAAGCGCAGCCTCGGTTGAGATCGCGATTTGCGTGGAGGATGGATCGGGCCGCAAGCGCAGATCTACGCGGAACACGTAACCCTCGGGCGTGCGCGCCTGCAGGATTTTGACCAAGTCGCGCGTCAGACCGATGAAAAATGGCGCCGGCTCGACTTCGCGGCCGAGCTTCGCCACGCTCGTGTCGAAAAAAACCATGAGATCGATGTCACTGGAGAAATTAAGCTCGCCGGCCCCCATCTTGCCCATCGCCAACACAATGTACCCCGAGCCGTTTTGCGGATTTTTCGGATCAGGGACTTTCAGCTTTTTGTTCTTCACCGCCTCGCGGAGGAGATGATTGACAGCGAGGCCGACCGCCGTATCTGCGACGCGAGTGAGTGCCTCGGTAATGTGCGTCAGTTCCCAAACGCCTCCAATGTCGGTGAGCGCGATGAGGAGCACGGCTTCTCCCTTCATGTCGCGGAGGAGCCGCATCAACTCGGGCTGTGACCGTGCTGAGGCCGCCGCTGTGCGGGTTTTTCCAAGAAGTGCCGCCAGCGTCCGGTTAGGGTCGGCAAGAAGCAAACGAGCTAGGCGCGCCGGATCCGCGTCAATTGCATCCCAGAGATAGGGCGCCGCCTCGGCGATACCGCCAAGCAGGCGCGCCGCGGCCGGATCTCGCCGAATGAGCGTCGTGAGCGACTTGCCGACAGATTTTGGCCGAACGCTCGCGAGCCAAGCCGCCGCGCGCGCAGCAGCTTGCGCCGAAGGCCTCGGCAGGGCTGCACCGAGCCGATGAACTAGTGCCGCGTCATCATGTTTTTGCTTCGGCCGCTTGATGGCCGCCGGGCGCCTCATCCCCTACCCGCACCGCCGCCCGGCCCTGCGCGCGGCAAAGAAATCGTAGTGCGCAATCCGGGATGATTGTCTTCGAGCTTGAGTTCGCCGCCATGCAGGCGCGCAACCGCCGAAGCAAGGCTGAGCCCCAAGCCCGAACCCGGCTCGGATCGGCTCTGTTCGAGCCGCACGAAGCGTTCCACCACCCGGCCGCGGTCGGCATCAGCAATGCCGGGCCCATGATCGGCAACGCTAAGCGTAATGCGCTCGCCTTCATTGTCGGCCCTAACCACGACCTCCGCGGGCATGCCGTTTATCTTCCCATTTGGACCGGCATATTTGATGGCATTGTCGATGAGATTGGCGAGCGCCTGACTGACCAATTCGCGATTACCGCGTACCGGAGCTACCGCCGAGGCATCGACCTTCAGTGCAATGCCCTTCTCGTCGGCAACTGGCTCGTAGAGCTCACCGACATCGCGGGCGATCTCAGACGCATCGAATTCCGTCATGTTGTCGCGTGCTTGCCCTGATTCGGCGCGAGCGATCATCAAAAGCGCATCGAAAGTGCGAATAAGATCGTCCGATTCGGCAATCGTCGATTCCAGCGCCGCGCGATAGCTGGCCTCGCCCGTGGCACCGCGCAGCGCCTGCTCACAGCGATTGCGCAACCTGGTCAACGGCGTTTTGAGATCGTGCGCAATATTGTCGGAGACCTCCTTTAATCCGCGCATCAATGCTTCGATCCGCTCTAGCATCGCATTGACGTTATCGGCCAGGCGGTCGAGTTCGTCGCCCGTGCCGGCAACCGGCAGGCGCCCGGAAAGGTCCCCCGCCATAATCGTCTGCGCCGTCCCGGTCATGGCGTCGATGCGGCTGAGCACGCGGCGGCTGACGAAAAACCCGCCGACCAGCCCGAGCACGATGACCAGCGCCAACGACCATTGACCGGCATTGACGATGATGCCGAATAAGCGTTCGCGTTCGTCGAGATCGCGGCCGACCAAGAGGTGAAAGCCGCCCGCAAGCTGCACCACCCGCACCAGCGCACGATGGTTAGCGCCCTCGGGCGACTCCAAGCGACGATAATTCGTTTCCAGCCATCCCGGACGATCGAGCACGCCCGGCTCCAGCGAACCGACGTTGCCGGCAAGCCCCTCGCCGCTCGGCGTCGTGACCAGATACAGGCTCGATCCCGGACGGCGCGAGCGCAGATCGACCACCGTCACCAAACGCCGTAGGCCGCCTTGTCCGTATTGCTCCGAGAGTCCGCTGACCTCGCCATTGACGGTGGCTGTGATCTGGTCCGTGATCAGCCGGCGCGTGTTGAGGGCAAAGTAACCGAGCAGCGATGCTGCGAACAAAACGAAGATGCCGAGATAAACGAGCGTCAGCTTGAACGCCGTTGTGCGGATGAGTTTGCCGAGTGCGGTCACGTTACTTGATCTCGGCTTCAGAGAAATCGTCTTCCCAGAACTCGAGCGATGCTCGCTTCCCGCTCTGCTGGTTGGCGGCCTCGGCGCGGCGCAGCTCGACGCGGCGAATCTTGCCCGAAATCGTTTTAGGCAATTCGGCAAATTCCAGCCGGCGTACCCGTTTGAACGGCGCGAGCGTGGCGCGACAATGCCTGAAGATGGACAATGCAGTCGCCCGATCCGGGGCATGTCCTGATGTGAGCGCAAGAAACGCCTTCGGCACCGCAAGCCGCATCGGATCGGGCGACGGCACCACTGCGGCCTCGGCTACGGCAGGATGCTCGATCAAGACGCTTTCGAGCTCGAATGGGCTGATCCGGTAATCGGAAGATTTGAAGACGTCGTCGGCAAGGCCGATATAGGTCAGGTAGCCGTCGTCATCGACGGCGGCGACATCGCCAGTGCGATAAACCTCATCAGCAGCCCCTGCCGCTGAATTGCTATCCTGATCCTGATAGCCCTGCATCAATCCGGTCGGCCGCGGCCGCAAAGTGAGGCAGATTTCCCCCTCCTTGACGGGCGCACCGTCCGGACTGCGAAGCGCGACGCGATAGCCGGGCAGCGGCCGGCCCATCGAGCCGGCCTTTACTTTTTGGCTCGGTGTATTGCCGACCAAGGCTGTCGTCTCGGTCTGTCCGTAACCGTCGCGGATTGTGATGCCCCAGGCACTCTTGACCCGCTCAATTACCTCAGGATTGAGCGGTTCGCCGGCGCTGATCAGTTCTTTGATGTGGACCGGCCAGGCGGGCAGATCTTCCTGAATCAATATCCGCCATACTGTCGGTGGCGCGCAAAATGTGGTGACGCCACAGCGCACAATCGTATCGAGAAGGCCGCGCGCGTTAAAGCGCCGCTGATTGAAAATAAACACCGCGGCTTGGGCGTTCCACGGCGCGAAGAAACAGCTCCATGCATGTTTAGCCCAGCCCGGCGAAGAAATATTGAGATGCAGATCGCCCGGACGAAGCCCGAGCCAGTACATTGTCGACAAATGCCCGACGGGGTAGCTCTGATGGCTGTGCAATACGAGTTTCGGCCGCGCCGTTGTGCCAGAAGTGAAATAAAGTAGAAGGGGATCATTCGCCTGCGTTTCGCCGTCAGGAACAAAGCGCGTCGGCGCAACGTAGCCCTTTTCGAACGTAGTCCAGCCCTCCAACTCCTGGCCGACAACAATCCGCGTGTAATCGCCCGGCAAGTCGGCGAATTTCGCTGCCGCTTCCGCATTGGCAATCACGTGCCGAACCTGTCCGCGTGCGAAGCGATCGCTAAGATCGTTGCGCGTCAACAATGTGGTTGCTGGAACGATTACGGCGCCAAGCTTCATCGCGGCCAGCATGCATTCCCACAGCGGCGCGACATTGCCGAGCATGAGAAGTATGCGATCGCCACGACGTACACCGATCTCGCGCAGCGCATTGGCGATCTGGTTCGATCGCTCGCTTAAAGCCGCGAACGACAGCTTGGTTTCGCCGCCGTCCTCATCCACGAGCCACAACGCCGGCTGCGCGTTATCGCGCGCAATGGCGTCGAAGTAATCGAGTGCCCAATTGAACCGATCAAGTTTGGGCCATTCGAAATCCCGATACGCAGTTGCGTAATCTTCACGATGCTGCAGCAAGAAATCGCGCGCCGAAACGAACGGAGCGGCGGGATTTGAACTTAGTTGGCTTGCTTTGTCGCCGCCCATTGTGGATCCCCGGTCCTCTTGCCATACATCCGGTGCACCGCTCAGCGTGCGCCATCACGAATCATGTAGCCCGCGCCGCGAATGGTGTGCAGCAGCGGCTGCGCAAATCCTTTGTCGATCTTAGATCGCAATCGCGAAATGTGCACGTCGATCACGTTGGTCTGCGGATCGAAATGATAATCCCAGACGTTTTCCAATAACATCGTGCGGGTGACGACCTGGCCGGCATGCCGCATCAGATATTCGAGCAGGCGAAACTCGCGCGGCTGTAGTTGCACTTCTTGCCCGGCGCGGTTGACCTCGTGCGACAAGCGGTTCAATTCTAGGTCGCCGACGCGGTAAACTGTTTCCTCACCGCGGCTGCCGCGACGCCGCGCCAGCGCCTCGACGCGTGCCAACAGCTCCGAAAACGCATAGGGCTTCGCCAGATAATCGTCGCCGCCACTGCGCAGTCCCTTGACTCGATCGTCGACCTGACCGAGCGCAGAGAGGATCAGAACCGGGGTCTCAATTGACTTGTCGCGCAGTGCGCCAATGACAGAGAGGCCGTCGCGCTTCGGCAACATGCGATCGACGATCAGCACGTCGTAGTCGCCGTCAAGCGCAAGCTGCAAGCCGTCTTCGCCGTCGCCGGCATGATCGGCAATATGACCCGCTTCGCGGAACGCCTTCACCAGGTAGTCGGCCGCGTCGCGGTCATCCTCAATGATGAGAAGATGCATGGTTCGTTGTGTGTCGCCGCATTTTAAAGATCGGCACGCAAAAACGCGTGCCGTGATGATAATCCACCCGCCGCTATACAATAGCGAGGGGGTGGCGAGCGCCGGCCCGCCACCCCCCTTACCACTCCGCCTCCGGCGGGGGCGACGCATGCCGGTGGGCAGAGCCGGTGTAAGCGGGGACGGATCTCGCGATCCGTCCCCAGGGTACGCCCGCCAGCGGGGGCGACGGATGCCGGCGGATGCCCCTTTTGCTGAAAGCCCGATTCGCTCGGACGAGCGGAATCAGACTCCGTCATTCATTGGAGCATGACCTAACAAGGCGATCATGCTTCAGGCGTTGCCGAGCGGCAGCGCGACAAATTTTGTGCCCTCGTTCGACTTTACTCTGAACAACACAGTGTGTTTGCCCTCACCACGCGCCTCGGCAAGGCTTTTGCGAACGTCCGCTGGCGTCGAAACAGGCTTGCCGCCAACTTCCAAAATGACATCGCCAATTTGGAAGCCGTGTTCGGCGGCAACGCCGCCGGCACTGACCGCCGTCACGGCAACCCCGGCGCCGCCGGCGCCAGAAACCTTGCCGGCAGGTGCAAGGGTGAGGCCCAGATTGGGCATATCGCTATCCGGCACCTCGCGCTGATCCCGCTGATTCTGCTCATTCGAAGCTTGTTTATCGTTCGGCAAGGTGCCGAGGGTCAGCGACACCGTTTTGCTTTCCCCGCTGTGGATGACGCTGAGCTTAACGGTCGTGCCGGGAGTCATCGTGCCAATTTTACGGGCAAGTTCGCGTGGATCATGGACCGGGGCATCGTTCAGCGACGTGATGACGTCACCGCTCTGAATGCCGGCTTTGGCAGCTGGACTGTCTTTTTGCGGCTCGGACACCAAGGCGCCGGTCGCCTGTTTCAGTCCCAAGCTGTCCGCAATATCCGGCGTCACCGCCTGAATCTGCACGCCGATCCAGCCGCGCGTGACCGTGCCCTTGTCCCGCAACTGCGCGACAACGCTCTTGACGGTATCGGCTGGAATAGCGAAAGCGATCCCGACCGAACCGCCTGACGGCGAAAAGATCGCGGTGTTAACCCCGATAACATTACCGTCGACGTCAAAAGTCGGACCGCCGGAATTGCCCTTGTTCACCGGCGCGTCGATCTGAATGAAATCGTCATAGGGGCCTGCCCCGATGTCGCGACCGCGCGCCGATACGATGCCGGCCGTGACGGTACCGCCGAGACCAAACGGATTGCCTACCGCGAGAACCCAATCGCCGACCCGCGGCGAACTCTCCGCGAGTTTCACGAACGGGAAATTCTCGCCGTCGACTTTGATCAGCGCGAGATCGGTCCGCGAATCACTGCCGATCACCTTTGCGGTATAAGTCTTGCCATCATCGGTGTTGACCTGAACCTTCTCCGCATTCTGCACGACGTGATTGTTTGTTACGGCATATCCGTCGCGGGAAATGAAAAAGCCCGAGCCTTGGCCGGTGACCTGTTCATGGCCTCTCGGCGTGTTCGGCGAGCCAAAGCGCTTGAAGAAACGCTCGAACGGTGAGCCAGGCGGAAACGGCAGATCGTCTTCACTCAGGCTCGATTCGGCCGGGCGATCGATCTTGACACGGACTGAAATGACCGCCGGCTTCACCTTCTCGACGATGTCGGCAAAACCGACAGGACGCTGCGGCAGCTGCTGGACCTTCTCAGTCAAATTCTGCGCTTGCGCCGTGCCGGCGAGGGCGCTGTGCGGGTATGTACCGGGTGATAACACCAGTGCGGCCGCGCCAATGCCGGCTATGGTCGTTGCCAAAAGTGCCACTCGCCGCGCCGATAGACTACGGCGACACACTTGGAATTTGTCCGTCATGCGTGATCTCCAATTCAATGGTTCCGCGGGCCGCGGGTCTTGTGTTGGAAGATGGTGCGGCGCGCCTTACCGCGCTCTGTCGGCAGCATTAAAAATTCGTAATGTAGGCTGGCTGAGATAAATTTCTAAAATCAGTGGGTTACGTAGGATGGCCTTGATTTTAATGTAAGTACCGCCGGGGCAAGATAACGCTTCACATGGGCAGCGACCCAGACAGGTGCCCTCCTGTGGCTTTTCCGAAGTCAGTTGCTCGCGCTATGAGCCGCCGCCCTCAGCCAAGATTCTCCTTAGCTGAGTTTCCTCGGCCGCGCTCAGCTTCGCCACTTCCGGCTCCTGCGCCCGTCCTCGCCGGCGCCGAGCGCCGATCACGAGTAGCGCAAGCCCGGTAAACAGAAGTCCTGGCGGCAAGCCCCAAAGTGCCGCTGTGCGCCATGACAACCGCGGCTTGAGCAGCACGAACTCGCCGTAGCGTGCAACCAGAAAATCGAGAACTTGACCGTCGCTGTCGCCCGCTTGGAGCCGCTCGCGGACTAGAACGCGCAAGTCACGCGCCAATGGCGCGTCGGATTCATCGATCGATTCGTTCTGGCAAACCATGCAGCGCAGTTGTTGCGACAAGGCGCGCGCGCGGGTTTCTAGCGTCGGGTTCGTCAAAATCTCGTCGGGTTGCACCGCCGCCGACAATGATGACGGCCATGATGAGGACCATGACAATGCGAGCAAAAGGACGAAGGCGATACGTTTCATTACGTTCACTCCGC
>JBASAH010000497.1:0-2191 GCA_049650505.1 Xanthobacteraceae bacterium | reverse complement strand
GGCCAAAGTCATTCCGCGCGGGCTATGGCGCCAGCGCGGCGCGCTGGCGCTGCGCCGCCAACAAGGCGCAAACGGGGTCGATTTTGCCATCGATTCAGCGCGGCCGAAGAATTTCGATCGCCCGTGGTCACCAGCTGCGGCGCGGCGCGCCAAACGCCGCCGGCGACAATCGCTACCGCGCCCAGCGCAGAAGGCCCGCGTCTAGGCGCGCCGCGCGACGCCACGCCGCACCAGGAAGACATCGAAGCTGATCAGTGACGCTCAGTCGGCAATCGGCGATGCACGTTTCAATAGCGCCGAAACAGACCGACGAGCTTGCCCTGAATGCGCACGCGATAGGGCGGCAGGATACGCACCTCGTAGGTCGTATTGGCCGGTTCGAGCGCGATCGAGGCGCCGCGCCGACGGAAGCGCTTGAGCGTCGCCTCTTCGTCGTCGATCAGCGCGACGACAATGTCGCCGGTGTCGGCGGCGTCGCTGCGCTTGATCAGCGCGATATCACCGTCGAGGATGCCGGCTTCGATCATCGAATCCCCGCGCACCTCGAGTGCAAAATGCTCACCCGTGGACAGCAGGTCAGACGGCATATTGATGGTGTGGCTGCGCGTTTGAATGGCTTCGACCGGCGTGCCGGCGGCAATCCGCCCCATGACCGGGACGGCCACAGGCCGGCCGCCGTCGTCTTCGGAGGCCGTGCGCACGCGCCCGAGATTGCCCTCGATCACGCTTGGGGTGAATCCCCGTGTGCGCGCGGAGCCCATGCCATGGGCGACCGATTCGGGAAGCTTGATGACTTCGATAGCGCGTGCCCGGTTAGGCAAGCGGCGGATGAAGCCGCGCTCTTCAAGCGCCGTGATGAGGCGGTGGATGCCGGACTTCGACCGCAGGTCGAGCGCATCCTTCATCTCATCGAACGAGGGGGGAACGCCGGCTTCCTTCAGGCGCTCATGGATAAAGCGCAACAGCTCGGCTTGCTTGCGGGTCAGCATCAGCGCGTCCTCTTTTGAGCCGCAAGATCCGGTGTCCACGGCTTGCGGTCGAAACAAATCATGAACAGACACTATCTGTTCGATATGTGTTCCGCAACCATTTAATTTGAGGTGAAGAATTGGCGCGACGCGCCAAACCGCTGCTTAACGCTCGAACTTAACGATCGCACAGCGGCTGCCCGCGCCCGCTGGCGGTGCATAAGGCTCTCGAATGACGAGACAATCGGCCTTGGCGAGCGGCGCCATCATCGAACTGTCCTGAACCGGGAAGGGCGTCGCAATGAGGCCGTTCGGAGTCTGCTGCAGGGTGGCGCGGAGATAATCGGCGCGTTCGTCGTTCGCTGGAAGGTCGCAACCGAGCACGGCCGATTCGGTCGGCACGGTGAGATCGTCGCGCCCGCTCATCCGACGGATCAGTGGCACCAGAAACAGAAAGGCGCAAACGTAAGCGGAAACCGGATTGCCGGGCAGGCCGAGAACGTGCATGCCGCCGAGCCGGCCATATAGCCGCCCATGCATCAGCGGGCGGCCGGGCCGCATCGCCACTTTCCAGAACGACAGATCTATGCCTTCGGCGGCAAAGGCTTTATGAACGAGATCGTATTCGCCGACCGATGCGCCGCCCGTGGTGACGAGAATATCCGCCGTAAGGTCGCGGGCTTGCCGAATGGCGGCGATGGTCGGTTCGAGCCGGTCGGGCACCAAGCCGAGATCGCTGACGATGGCGCCTTGCCGGCGCGCCAGCGCGGCCAGCGCAAAGCCGTTCGAATAGACAATTTGCCCCGGCCCTGGCTCTCGGCCGGGCGGCACTAATTCATCGCCGGTGGCAAACAGCGCCACTTTGGGCCGTCGATGCACCGGCACCATTGGATGGTTCATCCCGGCGAGAAGCGCGAGATCGCGCTCCGTCAACCGATGCCCCTTGGCGAACAGGATATCGCCGCGCCGAAAGTCGAGGCCTTGCGGGCGGATATGGCGGCCTTTGCTTGCCGGCTTTAATACGGCGACGGTGTCACCCTCGCGCTCGGTTATTTCCTGGACAACGACGGCGTCAGCGCCGGCGGGCATCACGCCGCCGGTGAAAATGCGCGCCGCCTCGCCCGCGCCAACCGTAGCCGTGAACGGCCGTCCGGCTGCGACTTCACCGATCACCCGCAGCCGCACCGGCGCACGCGCGACATCCGACGCGCGCACCGCGTAAC
>JBASAH010000496.1:0-1781 GCA_049650505.1 Xanthobacteraceae bacterium | reverse complement strand
GTCGACACCGACCGGCACCGGGCCCGGTGGCGGCGGCGGAGGCGGTCCCGGCGGCGCAACGCTGCTGACCCTGACTTTGTCCGACGATTTCAGATTGCCGTTGGCTTGCGCCTTGCCGCGCAATTGCTGAATGGCATTGGAGACGTCGTTCGGCTGCGCCAGGAAGGCTTCACCCAGTTGCTGCGTCCAGTCGAGCTTGTCGTTCATCATCGCGAGCACTTGTGGAACCGCTGTCAACCCCTTCACGCTCGGGTCCCACGGCTGTTGCTGCATCGCGTCCTGCAGCGCGTTCCCGCGCAGATTGGAATGCGCTCCAACCCAACGTGACGCTTCGACCACTTCGATCGGGTAGGTGGCAGCGGTCAGAATCTGCGCCACCAGATCGTCGGGATACAGCGCAATCGGCGCGAGCAACTTCTCGAGCTCACCCTGGCCGAGCTGTTGGACCGCCCCTTGCGGCGGTTGCTGCACCGCCTCGGGTGGCGGCTGCTGCGCTGCGGGGGGCGGCGGCAGTTGCGCTCCCGGGACCGGTTGGCCCTGCGCAAAAGCGGGAAAGCTTGAAAGCACGAGCGCGCCGCTCGTCGCTATCGCGCAAGAAGTCCGCAGTAATTTCGACAAGCTCGTCATTCCCAATTCCCCTGGTCGCTCTGCGCGATCATTCTACCCATTAAATCTGAGGCCAGTTTGCGTCTTTTTGAGGCCAAGAGACTGAATTTCATTGCAAATTTCGATCCGCAGGCCTGCGCCATTAACCGATATTGAGACGGTCTCTAGCACGCTTTGCCGAAATAAAGCCGCAGATCTACTCGATGCTTCGATGGCCTATTGGGGAATGGGACGGGGGGAATGGCGTTCGCGACCGGACGGCGCACCAGCTTTGCTGGGTACGATCACCGACGTTTGCCACCGAGTGAGCTGCCGCAAAAGATATTAGGCGGCGCAACGGTCGCAATCGTCGTGGCGTTGTGCGGTTCGACCGTTTGGTCCGTTTGGGACTGGCCCGTTTCGGACTTGGGCGGCCCCGGCGCCGGTCAAATTGAAGTCGCCGGCGCCCGCGGCGACAAACTCGATCTTGCTATCTCCCGCGGGGACAAACGCGACACGACCGCCAATCATGGCGCCGGATTTCGTGGCGACAAACTTGCCATGTCGAATCGGGCTGGCTCGAATGTCTATGCCTCTCTATTCGATCCTCGCTTCTCTTTGGACGCTCCGTCGCGCTTTGTCAGCGACGCGCCACTTCAACGCAACCTCGAGCTTGTAGCACTGACGTCGGCAACGCCTCCGTCATCCGTAGTCCGAAACAGAACGGACATTTCGCCAACACCGACACGCATCGAGCGAGCCGTAAAGAACTCGGCCTCGCCCGCGCCACGGCCGAATGTACCGCCGATCCGTACAGCAGCCCTGCGCGACGGCGCACAAAATCAAACCGCTTCGGATCGGCCGACGATATTTCAGAGTATTTTTGAGAAGCTTTTCGGTAAGCCTGCGCCAGTCACGCTTGCCTATGCGGCCACTGACGATGCCGGCTTAAGCACCGGCAGGAATATCGCCGCAGGCCGCTATGATCGATTTACCGCCGTTTATGATATTTCCGCTCACATCGTTTACATGCCGGACGGCACTCAGCTCGAAGCGCATTCGGGCCTCGGCAGCCGGCTCGACGATCCACGCCACGCCGACGAAAAAATGCACGGCGTCACCCCACCAAATTTCTACAATCTCCAAATGCGGGAAGGACTGTTCCACGGCGTGCGTGCGCTCCGGATGATTCCCGG
>JBASAH010000495.1:0-6904 GCA_049650505.1 Xanthobacteraceae bacterium | reverse complement strand
ATGCGGGCCCCAGCTGCGCTCGCCGATCGGTGGAAACTTGGCCGCGGCGGCGAGGGCGCGCGCGTCGGCGGGCGTATTGATCATGGGCGCGATGATGCCCTCGGCGCCGAAATCGAGCACGCGGCTTACCAGCGCAAAATCGCCGAATGGCACGCGCACCAGCGGCGCGGCGCCGCCCTGCCGAATCGCGGCAATACCGGCGAGGATGCCGTTGACATCCCATAGGCCGTGCTGGCTTTCGACTGTCACTGCCACAAAGCCGTCGCGGCCGAGCGTTTCCGCGATCAACGGGTAGGGCAGGCCGCACCAGCCGGAGAACACGGGCTCTCCCGCGCGCAGACGGGTCGCAAGCGTAAAGGCAGGGATGGCCATCTCAAATCGCCATTCTCAAATCGCCATCCGCAAAATCACCACTACTTGCCTCAAGTTACTTAGTCTTACGTTATCTGCCGGCCTTAATATCGGCGAGCGCCCTGGCCAGGAGCTCGGTCATGGTGCGATCGATCTGGTGCTCTGACTGAACCACGCCTTTGGCTTCGAAATCCTTGCGGATTTTCGCCAGCACCCCCGGCTCACCGCCTTGATCTAATGCGGTCATCACGATGGAGAGCGCATAGCTGTCCGCCTCGGCGCCGCCTAAGCCGAGCTTTTCTGCCGCCCACAGCCCGATCATCTTATTACGGCGCGCCGTCGCCTTGAAGCGCAGTTCTTCGTCGTGTGCGAATTGCTGTTCGAATGCTTCTTCGCGCTTGTCGAATGTGGTCATTGCCGGTGTCTCTGCCCGCGGATGGAACAGCGAATTAAGCGCAAATCACCTGCGGCCTTGCATATCGAGGCTAGCGCGTCAAGGCAACGCCTATCCGTCACGCACAATGGCGTTGCGGGCACCGCCGCGCAGGTCTATGTCGATTGTACTCCGCTTTGCCTTCGGCTAGCTTTTGTGTTGCGGAGGGGCCGCTGAGTTGAGTCGCTCCCGCTTTCGCCGCCGCGGATCTCGACATCCGAAATGGAGCCACGGCATTATCATGGACTTCACCAAACCCCGGTACACTCCGATGAGCCGCCGTCGCCGTATTTATGAGGGCAAGGCGAAAGTCCTTTATGAAGGACCCGAGCCCGGAACACTGATCCAGCACTTCAAGGACGATGCGACCGCCTTCAACGCCAAAAAACACCAGGTGATCGAAGGCAAGGGGGTCCTTAACAACCGGATTTCCGAATACGTCTTTCAGCACCTCAACGACATCGGCGTGCCGACGCATTTCATCCGCCGGCTCAATATGCGCGAGCAGCTGATCCGCGAGGTCGAGATCATTCCGCTCGAGGTCGTGGTGCGCAATATCGCCGCTGGATCGCTGTCGCAACGGCTCGGCATCGAAGAGGGCACGCAGCTGCCGCGCTCGATCATCGAGTTCTATTACAAGAACGATCAGCTCAACGATCCGATGGTGTCGGAGGAGCACATCACCGCTTTCGGTTGGGCGACGCCGCAGGAAATCGACGACATCATGTCGCTTGCGATCCGCGTCAATGATTTCCTCTCCGGCTTGTTCCTCGGTGTCGGCATACGCCTTGTCGACTTCAAGATGGAAACCGGCCGGCTGTGGGAAAACGATCTCATGCGGATCGTGGTGGCCGACGAGATTTCGCCGGACTCGTGCCGGCTCTGGGATATCAAATCGAACGAGAAGCTCGACAAAGACCGCTTCCGCCGCGATCTCGGCGGGCTCGTCGAAGCCTATACCGAAGTCGCCAAGCGGCTTGGGATCATGAGCGAGGGTGAGCGGCCGCAAGGCACCGGACCAGTCCTCGTCAAGGGCTGAGCGCATTTTCGCCGCTTGGTTGCCGACCAGCAGCGAAGCGTATTGCGGTTCGACAGCGCTGGGGATTCTTCCCCAGATTTTGCCCGATGCGGCCCCCTGTGTTGCGGCGGCGCCGATTCATACTTATTGAATGAGGCATGAAGGCTCGCGTCACCGTTACGCTCAAGCCCGGCATTCTCGATCCGCAAGGCAAGGCGATAGAAGGCGCCCTGCGGTCGCTCGGCGTTGGCGGGGTCACCAGTGTGCGCCAGGGCAAGGTCTTCGAGATCGAAATCGAAGGCGCCGATCGCGCCGGCGCCGAGGCCGCGCTCAAAAGCGCCGCCGAGAGACTACTCGCCAACACCGTGATCGAAAACTACCGCATCGAGCTCGGCGGACAATGAAAGCTTATCGGCTGGCATGAAATCGGCTGTCATCGTTTTCCCTGGAATCAACCGTGAGCGCGACATGGCGCGGGCGCTGCGGCTGGCTTCGGGCCGCGACCCGGCAATGGTCTGGCACGCCGATACCGCGCTGCCGGCGGGCATCGATCTTGTCGTTATTCCGGGCGGTTTCTCCTATGGCGATTATCTGCGCTGCGGCGCCATTGCCGCGCGCGCTCCGATCATGGACGCGGTGCGCGGCTTCGCCGCAAAAGGCGGGCTCGTGCTGGCGATATGCAACGGTTTTCAGATCGCCTGCGAAGCGGATTTGCTGCCCGGCGTGTTGATGCGCAACGCGCAACTCCGTTTTATCTGCCGCGACATTTATTTGCGCGTCGAGCGCTCCGATACGCCATTCACGCGCGGCTACAATGCCGGGCAAGTGATCCGTGTCCCCGTCGCCCATGGCGAAGGCAATTACATCGCCGATGGTGAAACCATCGCGCGGCTCGAGAGCGAGGGCAGGGTGCTGTTCCGCTACTCGTCGCCAGACGGCATGATCGATCCGAATTGGAACCACAATGGCGCGATGAACGGCATTGCCGGCATCCTCAATGAGCGCGGCAACGTGCTGGGGATGATGCCGCATCCCGAGAATCACGTCGAAGCATCGATGGGGCGTACCGACGGCCGCGGCCTTTTCGCCGGACTGCTCGATCACTTCAAGGTCGCCGCGTGAACCAAACGCTAACCGTGATCCCGAACGAACCTGCCATCACCCCCGAACTGATCGCCCAGCACGGGCTCAAGCCGGAGGAATACGAGCGCGTTGTCAAACTTCTCGGCCGGACGCCAAGCTTCACCGAGCTCGGCATCTTCTCCGCGATGTGGAACGAGCATTGCTCGTATAAATCGTCGAAAATCCATCTGCGCACGCTGCCAACCAAGGCGCCGTGGGTGATCCAGGGACCTGGCGAAAACGCTGGCGTCATCGATATCGGCAATGGGCTCGCCGTCGTGTTCAAGATGGAGAGCCATAACCACCCAAGCTATATCGAGCCCTATCAGGGCGCCGCGACCGGCGTCGGCGGCATTTTGCGCGACGTGTTCACGATGGGCGCACGGCCGATCGCCTGCCTCAATGCGCTGTCGTTCGGCGATCCCAAACATCCGAAGACGCGCGCGCTTGTCGCGGGCGTCGTCGCAGGCATCGGCGGTTACGGCAATTCGTTCGGCGTGCCGACGGTCGGTGGCGAAGTCCGGTTCGATCGGCGCTATGACGGAAACTGCCTGGTCAATGCCATGGCGGTCGGCCTCACCGAAACCGACAAGATCTTCTACGCCAAGGCGACCGGGATCGGCATGCCGATCGTCTATCTCGGTTCGAAGACCGGGCGCGACGGCATTCACGGCGCCACCATGGCCTCTGCGGAATTTGGCGTCGATGCCGAGGCGAAGCGGCCGACCGTCCAGGTCGGCGATCCGTTTTCAGAAAAGCTTCTGCTCGAGGCCTGTCTTGAGATCATGGCCAAAGGCTGCGTCATCGCCATTCAGGACATGGGCGCCGCCGGGCTGACATGTTCGGCCGTGGAGATGGGCGCCAAGGGCGATCTCGGCGTCACGCTCGATCTCGACAAGGTGCCGTGCCGCGAAACCGGCATGAGCGCCTATGAGATGATGCTGTCCGAAAGCCAGGAGCGCATGCTCATGGTCCTCAAGCCGGACAAAGAAAAGGAAGCCGAAGCAATCTTCCGTAAATGGGGTCTCGATTTCGCCGTGGTCGGCGAGACTACGCCGACCAAGCGCTTTGTCGTGCGCCATGGCGGCGCGGTGGTTGCCGATCTGCCGATCAAAGAACTGGGCGACGAGGCGCCGGTCTACCAGCGGCCGTTCACCGAACGCGGCAAACAAGCTGAGATCGATCCGGCTTCCGTGAAAACGCCGGTGGGTATCGCCGACGCGCTCGAAGCCTTGATCGGCTCGCCGGATTTGTGCAGCAAACGCTGGGTGTGGGAGCAATACGACCACGTTATTCTTGGCAATACCGTGCAGCGGCCGGGCAGCGATGCCGCGGTCATTCGGATCAATGACGGCCCCCAAGCGCTCGCGTTAACCGCCGACGTGACGCCGCGCTATTGCGAGGCCGATCCGTTCGAAGGCGGCCAACAAGCGGTGGCCGAAGCTTATCGCAATCTCAGCGCGGTCGGTGCGAAGCCGCTGGCGCTTACCGACAATCTCAACTTCGGCAATCCGGAACGGCCCGATATCATGGGGCAATTCGTCGGCTGCGTGCGTGGCATCGGCGCGGCCGCTCGCGCGCTCGACTTTCCGGTCGTGTCGGGCAATGTGTCGCTCTACAACGAGACTAACGGCCGCGCCATTCTGCCGACACCGACCATTGGCGGCGTCGGGGTGATCGATGAATTTACCAAGTCGATGACGATCGCGTTTAAGGGCGAAGGCGAGACCATCCTTGTGATCGGCGAAACCCGCGGCTGGCTCGGGCAGTCGCTGTATTTGCGCGAGCTCTGCGACCGGGAGGACGGCGCGCCGCCGCCTGTGGACCTTGCCGCCGAGCGGCGACACGGCGACTTTGTCCGCACCTTGATCCGCGATGGCCTGATCACGGCCGCGCACGATGTTTCCGATGGCGGGCTCCTCGTTGCGCTCGCGGAAATGGCGATCGCGTCCGGCAGCGGAGCGGTCTTGGAATCCTCATCCGAGCTCCCCGGCCACGCTTTCTGGTTCGGCGAAGATCAAGCCCGTTACGTCGTTACGGCCAGGAACGTCGAACCGATTATGGAACGGGCCAAGGCCGCGGGCGTGCCGCTCACCCCGCTTGGTGCGACCGGCGGCGCCGTTGTTTCACTTAGCGGCGAGCGGCCACTGCGTGTTGCCGATCTCAAGCAGCGTTTCGAGGCGTGGCTCCCGGTCTATATGGCGGCCTCGCATTGAGGGCGGCGACGCATTGACGCTTGCCGGCACACGCCGCATTGTGGTCGCAACATTGCGCAAATTGCTATGCTCGGGCCATGCAATTGGCCCAAGGGCAACGGTGACGGCATCATGCCGATGGCAGCGAACGATATCGAGCGATTGATCCGCGCGCGCATACCTGATGCGGAGGTGACGATCCGCGATCTGGCAGGCGACGGCGACCATTACGCCGCGACCGTCATCGCCGAATCATTTCGTGGCAAGTCCCGTGTCCAGCAGCACCAGATCGTCTATGAGGCGCTCAAGGGCGAAATGGGCGGCACGCTCCATGCCTTGGCGCTGCAAACCGGTACGCCGGACCGCTGAGCCAGCCGCTGATCCGTCCCGCCAAGCTGCCATCAGCGCAGATCCCAAGCCGCACTCGCGAATTCCGGTATTTTGGCATGCAATGCCGGCATTGCAGTGATGGCATGGGCTTTGCGCGCGATTTGGACTACATATATGCGCGACATGCGGATGGGATTCGGCGTAAGAGGGTTGCGCCGCCGCCAAGAAGGACGATTGTGATGGGTATCGAGCAATTCATCGACAATGAGGTCAAAGCCAACGACATCGTGCTGTTCATGAAGGGCACGCCACAATTTCCGATGTGCGGCTTTTCCGGACAGCTCGTGCAAATTCTCGATTACCTGGGCGTTCCCTATAAAGGGCTCAACGTCCTCGAAAACGACGATCTGCGCAACGGCATCAAATCCTTTTCCAATTGGCCGACGATCCCGCAGCTTTACGTCAAGGGTGAATTCGTCGGCGGCTGCGATATTGTGCGCGAAATGTTTCAGGCGGGCGAGCTGCAGTCCTTGCTCAAGGACAAAGGCATTCCGGTAAAGGAAAACACCGCCGCCTAGAGCATGATCCGGAAAAGTTGAAACCGATTTTCCGAAAAGATCCTGCTCCATCAAAATGCTAGAGCATTTTGAAGCAACTACGCTCTAGCGCGTTCGATTTGCTGCCCGTCCGGCGGAAGCGATCAGCGCATTCGGTTTGTGAGCAGCACGACCAGCGCCAAGACTAGCGCCAGGCCGACCAGGCTTTGCGCCGGAATGGCGGCGGCAAATTTCAGCACGTTATCGGCCACACCTGAAACGAAAACTCCAGACGACGGCCCGAGTATCAAATAAATCAAAATGACGGAGATAACGGTCAAGAAGCCGATTTCAACGAAGATCCAAAGATATTGTTTAGCTTTCTGCAGATAATCCAGCATAGCACGCCCTCA
This sequence comes from Xanthobacteraceae bacterium, assembly GCA_049650505.1. Taxonomy (GTDB): domain Bacteria; phylum Pseudomonadota; class Alphaproteobacteria; order Rhizobiales; family Xanthobacteraceae; genus BOG-931. The sequence goes on along the minus strand of JBASAH010000495.1, from coordinate 506 downwards.
CGGAGCGGTTACTGAGCTATCAGAACCGGCTCCAGCCCGCGATCATGCTTCAGCGGCGCCGGGTGAAGTGCTTACTCCACCCGAACGCCGTGCCGATTTTCTCGCTTTGTCGCTTAGCCCAATCGCTGCTTCAGGCCACTTTCCGTCCTGAAAACAGCCAGAAGATCACGCCCAGCGTGATCAGTCCGACGAGTCCGCCGTCCCCTAGCGCCTTGACCAGCGTCATAATGTTGTTGGTTACATTGCCGAAGAACGGCAGGTTGGCGCCGACTAGAAGCGCAGCAACGATCGCTAGCGCAAGCAGCATCAACCCGATTTCCGTCAACGACCCGATCCAGCCCTTGATTCGTTGTAACGTGTCTCAGCAATGGCGCACTGTCGCACCTTAGCGCGGGCCAGCGCAGCCCCATGCAGCTAAAGCCTGAGCTATCGGCCTAACTTCGATGTTTGCTGCCGCAGCCTGACGCTGCCACTTGCGTCCAAGCGTCTGCTCCTGTACCTAGGAT
>JBASAH010000494.1:0-15899 GCA_049650505.1 Xanthobacteraceae bacterium | reverse complement strand
GGCCGATGTCATGTGGAAGCCATTGTCCCAATAAGCAAGGCCGCTGATGCCTTTCGACTCTAGTTTCGCGAACAGCCACTTGCCGACTTCGCCTTTCATCGCATTGGTGTAGGTCTCGTCGTCCTTGAACAGCCACGGCAGATCGAGCGCCTCGAATTCCTTGGCGCCGAGCGGCGCGAACTTCGCGGTCGACGGCGCCAGCATCTGCACCGACCCAAGCTGCAAGGCCTCGATCTCTTCTTTGTCCTTGAACAGTTGTGAGTTCGGATAGACTTCGACCTTCACCTTGCCGTTGGTGTATTGCTCAGCGAGCTCCTTAAACTTGAGCGAGCCTTTGCCCTTGGGCGTGTCGTTCGCCACGACATGGCTGAACTTAATGACGATGGGCGATTGTGCAAAACCGCGGCTTGCCAGTGCGACCGGCGCGGCGGCCGCGAGTGCGACCGCGGAGCGTCGCGTGATCTTGCGGGTCATAGACGTTTCCTCCAATGCGACCGTAGACGGCCGTTTGACCCCTTGTATTGGGTGTTCCCCTCCATAGCGCGAATGCCGGAGCCGGCCAAGGACGCTTCTATGGAATTTTTGTCAGTTGCAAATAAAGCTGGGCAACCGGTACCTATGGGACGCTATGCCGCGTTCCTGCTCAATGGATGGCGGCGGCGCTGCGCGGCAGAAGTGCGCCGGGATGGCGCAGCACATCGGCAGCGAGCCGATGCGCGGCGCTTACCGCTTGTTCGGGCTCGCTGCCGCAGAGCCGGGCGGCAAGATAACCGGCATTAAATCCATCGCCTGCCGCCGTCGGATCGACTCGCGCCAGGATTTCGGGCACCGGTACGAATTGCAGAGCGCCGGATGCAGCGACCAGCGCACTGTTCGGGCCATTCTTGACCACGATTTCGCCGACACCGAAGGCCTGCAGCCGAGCGACCGTGCTCTCCGGTGATGGATCGCCCCACAGCACGGCTTCATCATCGAAGGTCGGTAGCGCGATATCGACGCGTTTGAGTGCTTCCATAAAGACAGTACGCGCGCGCGCCAAGTTTCCCTTCCAGCCCGCGGGGCGAAAATTGCCGTCGAAAGCAACCTTGGCGCCGCGCTGCCGCGCAACCTCGAGCGCAGCAAACAAACGGCCAAGCCCGTTATTCGAGTATAGCGACAGCGTGATGCCGGAAAAGTAAATCAACCGTGCCGCTACGAGGCTTTCTGCAATCCGCATCCAATCGGGAAGTTCGAATAGTTCACGCGCTGGGGCGCCGTCTGCCCAGACCAGGCTAACGCGCTCCCCCGATCGGCCGCGCTCAATTAAACATAATGCCGGCAGACGGCCTGGCACGCGCAGGATGAGATTGCCGGCCAGTCCTTCGGCCGACGCCAGAGCCATGATGCTGTCGGAATAAGGATCGTCGCCAACGGCAGTGGCGAAACCGACGTCGAGCCCAGAACGCGCAAGGTAGATGGCGGTATTTAAACCATCACCCGCACAAGCCGGCGCGAACGTGCCATCTGCGCCACGCGTCAATTCGAGCTGCACCTCGCCGATACAGACGACCCGCGGGTTTTGTTCGGTCATGCACGAACCTTATCAGGAGAGAGGCGCGATAATCGGCAGCGGTGACAGCTGGCGCAAGAGCCGCGCGGGGCAAACAAGATCAAAGCCCGCTGGCTGGCGTGCACCGGGCATGATGTTATATTGTAACATCACTTGTAACCCCATTTGTACGTCCCCGTGTGAGCCCATTTTTAAGCTTCATCCCACCCGACCTGGACCAACCGATGAGCCACCATCATCACCATGACGATGGACCGCATCCGTCAGCGCCAATCGGACCGTCGCTGTTGCGGCTATCCGCGCCGCACCGCCTGGTGGCGGCTGGAATTGTCATCGCCTTGTTATGGGTGGCGTTCTGGTGGGCCATTCGCTGAGGCCGGAGCGAAACGATGCCGGAACTGCGATTCAAAAATCTGACGCTTGGCTACGAACGCCATCCCGCCGTGCATCACCTCGACGGTACGGTAAGAAACGGCGCGTTGGTCGCCGTGGTCGGACCAAACGGGGCCGGCAAATCGACTCTGTTCAAGGGGATCGTGGACACACTCAAACCGCTGGCGGGTTCAATCGAGCGCCACGGCCTCGATGGCGGCGGCATCGCCTATCTGCCGCAGGTACCGGAAATCGACCGCTCGTTTCCAATCGGTGTTTACGACATGGTGGCGATGGGCCTGTGGCGCAGCCGAGGCGTGTTCGGCGGTATTGCCGGCAAGGATAATCACGCCATCAAAGCGGCAATCGCAGCAGTCGGACTGACGGGCTTTGAGCGCCGCGCCATCGGTACGCTTTCCGGCGGGCAAATGCAGCGCATGCTGTTTGCCCGGCTGGTTGCCCAGGATGCGCGCCTGATTGTGCTCGACGAGCCATTCGCCGCTATCGACGCCAGAACCTCTGCCGAACTCTTGGCTCTCGTGCAGCGCTGGCATGCCGAGCGGCGCACGGTACTTGCCGCTCTCCATGACGTCGATCTGGTGAGAGCGGTATTCCCCGAGACATTATTGCTGGCACGCGAACCGGTCGCGTGGGGTCCGACCCACGAGGTGCTCACCGACGAGAATCTGAATAAAGCGCGGCGCATGTGCGAAGCCTTCGATGAGAGCGCCGAGGCTTGCGCCGTGGCGGCGGAATAAAGCCGCGCCCGATGCTCTATGAAAATCTAATTGCTCCGTTCGCCGATTTCGAGTTCATGCGGCGTGCGCTGGTCGGCACATTCGCGATCGCGTTCGGGGCCCCGCCTATCGGCGTGTTCCTGATGCTGCGCCGCATGAGCCTGATGGGTGACGCCATGGCGCATGCGATCCTCCCCGGCGCGGCCATCGGGTTCCTGCTCGCCGGTTTGAGTTTGCCGGCTATGGCAGGGGCCGGCCTGATCGCCGGTTTTCTGATTGCGATCGGCGCCGGCCTGATCGCACGCGCAACTCCGTTGAAAGAAGATGCCTCGCTGGCTGCATTGTTTGTGATTTCACTGGCGCTTGGCGTGACCATCGTTTCGCTCAAGGGCAGCAATATCGATCTGATGCATTTTCTGTTCGGATCAGTACTCGCAATCGATAATGCCGCGCTCGGTTTGATCCTCGCTATCACGTCCGTTTCGCTCTTGGTGCTCGCGCTGATCTGGCGGCCGCTGGTGCTCGATTCCGTCGATCCCGGATTCCTGCGCTCGGTCAGCCGCGCCGGCGGCGCGGCGCATGTCGTCTTCCTTGCGCTTGTAGTGGTCAATCTCGTCGGCGGCTTCCAAGTGCTCGGCACGCTCCTTGCCGTCGGCATGATGATGCTGCCGGCGATAACCTCACGATTCTGGGCCCGCGATGTAACGGGAATGATCGTGGTGGCGGTCGCGAGCGCAGTCATCTCCAGCTATGCCGGCCTGCTACTCTCCTACGCCGCGGACCTGCCGTCAGGCCCTGCCATCATCCTGGTCGCCGGGCTGATCTATCTGCTATCGGTCGCGCTGGGTCCCTTTGGCGGTCTACTCTGGCTCGTTTGGCCGCGCCGCCATCTTGAGGCATGAGGCTGGCGATCGTGAGGGTTTTGAGTACGCCAAGGATCGCCTATATAGACTTGCGTGTGGTTTCAAAGCGCCACTGATTGAACGGCAAGCCGATTACTCTCATCTCAACAGCGTAGCAGAGCGATCCATCGCCCAGCGTGCTTTCGATTCCGAGCTTCCGGTCAGGATCGGCGCCGACAGGCGCGAAGCTCGCATCGAGCCGCCAGGAGAATGTGAATGCCTGAGCAAACTTCGACCGACAAAATCCCGGTGACGGTGCTGACGGGCTATCTCGGCGCCGGCAAAACGACGTTGCTCAACCGCATTCTGTCGGAACCGCACGGCAAGAGATATGCTGTGATCGTCAACGAATTCGGTGAAATCGGCATCGACAATGAGCTGGTGGTCGGGGCCGACGAGGAAGTGTTCGAGATGAACAACGGCTGCATTTGCTGCACCGTGCGCGGCGATCTCGTGCGCATCCTCGACGGTTTGATGCGGCGAAAGGGAAAATTCGATGCCATCATCGTCGAAACCACCGGTCTCGCCGATCCGGCACCGGTCGCCCAGACCTTCTTCATCGACGAGAATGTCGGCCGCAGGACCAAACTCGATGCCGTGGTCACGGTCGCCGATGCCAAATGGCTCAACGAGCGTCTCAAAGACGCCCCGGAAGCCAAAAATCAGATCGCCTTTGCCGATGTGATTTTGATCAACAAGACCGATCTCGTCTCGCCCGAGGAACTTAGCGAGGTCGAGGCGCGCATTCGCGGTATCAACCCTTACGCCAAGGTGCACAAAGCCGAGCACGCCAAGGTTCCGCTTAATGCAGTGCTCGGCCGCAATGCGTTCGATCTTGATCGCATCCTCGATCTGGAACCGGAATTTCTCGGCAGCGAGAACGGCGACCATCACCACCATCATCGTGAACATGAGCATGGAGATGATGCTCATGATCACGCGCACGCCCACGGCGGGCTGAAGCACTATCACGATGAGGAGATGCAATCGATTTCTCTTCACACCGATAGGCCGCTCGATCCCGATAAGTTCTTTCCCTGGGTGCAGGACCTCGTGCAGAAGGAAGGCCCGAACATTCTGCGATGCAAAGGCATTCTCGCGTTCAAAGATGACGACCAGCGCTTCGTCTTTCAGGGTGTTCACATGATTCTTGACGGCGATCATCAGCGGCCGTGGAAAACGGAGGAGAAGCGCGAGAGCCGAATCGTTTTCATCGGCCGCAACCTGCCCGGTAAAATGATCAGCGAAGGTTTCGAAAGCTGCATCACGAAATAGTGCAGTTCTTCGCTGGTTGGAATTAATCTTGGATCCGCGCCTGACGCGGGGCAGAGACTTCAGAGCGGCAGTCGGCAATCATCGATGTCCGTCCATAGCAGCGACACAGCATCCGTGGTCGAGCGCACGCGACCGGTCGTCATCGGTGGCGGCGGCATCGTAGCTGCGCATTTTCTCGGCCGTACCGCCGCCTTCGTTCTCGGTGAAGAGGCCATCGTGCTCGTAGCGTCCGATGGCGATCCACGTCGCGTCACTGCTCACAGCGGCGCCATCCTGACCAGCGCGGCCGACAGTGGGCGCATCATTACTGGCGGCGACGACAGCAAACTTGTCCTGACCGATGCAACCGGGGAAAGCCGCATCTTGGCGACCGACCCGAAGCACCGCTGGATCGATCAGGTCGCGCTCGGGCCGGACGGCGCGGTCGCCTGGTCCGCGGGCAAAACCGCCTATGTGCAGGCGGAGGAGTTGCGCGCGCATGAAGCGCCCTCCACGGTCGGCGGCCTCGCATTTTTTCCCAAGGGGTTCCGGCTCGCGATCGCTCATTACAACGGCGCCACGCTCTGGTTTCCGAATGCCTCCGGCGCCGCCCCGGAAAAGCTCGACTGGAAGGGCTCGCATCTCGGTGCGACCGTGAGCCCCGACGGCCGATTTCTGGTCACCTCCATGCAGGAGCCAATGCTGCATGGCTGGCGGATTGTCGACCGACAGCACATGCGAATGTCGGGCTACGTTACAAGGGTGATGTCGCTCGCATGGACTCCGGGCGGCCAATGGCTCGCCACGTCCGGAGCGACACAACTCGTGCTGTGGCCGTTTGCGAGCAAGGAAGGCCCGATGGGCAAGACGCCGCGCTTATTGACCCCGTCGGCGCACCGCATCGACGTCGTTGCCTGTCATCCACGCAGCGAGGTGGTCGCGGTGGGCTACAATAACGGGTTAGTCCTACTGGTGCGCATCGAAGACGGCGTTGAGATATTGGCCAAAAAACAAGGCGACGCGCCGATCACGGCGCTCGCGTGGAGCAGCGACGGATTGCTGCTCGCTTGGGGCACGGAAGCCGGCGAAACCGGGATAATCGATCTCGCCTAAAACATGATCCCGAAAAGTGGGAACCGGTTTTCGGAAAAGATCATGCTTGAATAAAAGGATGACAATTCGACCAGATCTCATCCCGCTCTAAGCGTCACAACGCGAGGAACCGGCGCGTTTTGCCAATCGTTATCCTCTGGTGAAAACACTCATTGCGAGTTCAGCAGTCGTGCTGGCTCTCGCTTGTGGCGGAGCGGCGATAGCTTTCGCCCAGGCGCCTGATGCAGATCGCAAACCATGCTCGGAGCTGGGCGGCGATCCATCGGAGACGCTCAGCCAAAAACTCGATCAGGGCAGCGGCGTCATTTGTCCGCCGAATGTCGATCCAGCAATCAAAGCGCCGACGCCGGACGCCGGCAAAACGCCGGTGATCCCGCCGCCGGGGAGTCCCGGCGGCGATCCGAAAGTGCAGCCGAAATGAGAGCCCCTGCCGCGCGCGGCGCGCGGGCGAAGATCAGATGACGTACTGCCGCAACGGTGGATAGCCGTTGAACCCGACCGAGGAGTAGGTCGCGGTATAGGCGCCGGCCGCCTCGATCAGCACCTTGTCACCGATCGCGAGCGAAACCGGCAATGGATAGGGCGTCTTCTCATAAAGCACGTCGACCGAGTCGCAGGTCGGGCCGGCTATGATGCATGGCGCAGTTTCGTCGCGATCGTGCGTGGTGCGGATCGGGTAGCGGATCGACTCGCCGATGGTTTCAGCGAGGCCGTGGAACTTACCGATGTCGAGATAGACCCAGCGCACCTCGTCTTCGGGGCTGCGCTTGGCGATCAGCACGACCTCGGCCTCGATGATGCCGGCATTGCCGACCAAGCCGCGGCCGGGCTCGACGATCGTATTCGGCAGGTTATTGCCGAAATGCTTGCGCAGCGCCTTGAAGATCGCTTTGCCGTAGGACTCCAGTTTGGGCGTCTTGCGCACATAGCGCGCCGGGAAACCGCCGCCGAGATTGACGATGGCGAGTGAGATGCCGCGCTCGGCGCAGGTACGGAAAATCGACGCGGCGGAGGCCAACGCCCGGTCCCACGCTTCCACATTGTGCTGCTGTGAGCCGACGTGGAAGGAAATGCCATACGGCACCAGGCCGTTCTTATGGGCGAGTTCCAGAATATCGGCAGCGTAGACGGGCTCGCAGCCGAATTTGCGTGACAGCGGCCACTCGGCGCCCGATCCGTCACAATGGATGCGGCAGATGACCCGGCTACCGGGCGCCACGTGGGCGACCTTCTCTACCTCGGCCTCGCAGTCGACCGCGAACAGCGTCACGCCGAGCTGGAAAGCCTCGGCGATCTCGCGCTCTTTCTTGATCGTATTGCCGTAGGAGATGCGATCGGCGGTGGCGCCCGCGGCGAGCACCGCGTGGGTTTCGGCGATCGAGGCCACATCGAAGCAGCAGCCGAGATCGGCCAAGAGCTTAAGGATTTCCGGCGCCGGATTAGCCTTTACGGCGTAATACACTTTCGTGTCTGGCAGCGCCTTGGCGAAGTGTTGATAGTTCTCGCGGACGACATCGAGGTCGACGACGAGGCAGGGTCCGATATCGGTACGTTGCTTGAGAAATTCGCGGATGCGTGTGGTCATTGCTACCCAGCTCCTAATCCGACTGGCGGCGTAGCCGCCGAGTGAACCTCCTGCGACGGTTGCGGTGCCGCGCCTGGGCGGAGCACCTGCGTCGCCGTGATTGCTGCCTCGGTCCGGATTAGGGAAATCCCGTTCCGCACTGTTGGCAAAGATGGACAAGCCCTTTCGGCGTCCCCGGCATTCGCGCCGGCAGTAACCAAAAAAGCCCTTCCGTCGTTGCTTTAAGCCGCGTCGCCCGTGGAGAGCGGGCATCGCCGGTTTCGCCTCCGGCTGCCGGTCGCGGGAGCAAGGAAGTAGTGTTCTCTTCCTTAGGCGGCTGTCCGGCCTCTTGTCCGGATGCCCACCGACCGACACACGGCCACAGGCACGTGCGAAATTGGGCAAACCCGCAATAAGCGATTTAGTTCGCTCGCGCAACCTTTTTTGTTTTAAGAAAACGTAAAAGGCAACTTAGCTGTGCAGCGAGACGCGAGTCGGCGAGTCAGTCGGCGACGAATGGCTCGACGCGGTGCGCGGCGCGCACGAACTGCACCATCACGGCGACACCGCAGAGCATGAACAGCACGTCGAGCACGCGCGCGCCGAGCGTGCCGAGCGCGAACAGGTTGGCGATCGCCCAACTTCCGGCAAACGCCGCACCGAACACTTCGGCGCTGATCAATATCGCCGCGCTGACGACCGTCAGAACGTTCTGCCAGGCAATGCGCCGAGGGCGCTGGGGGGAAGGATCGTTCATGGCGGCAGCACTTAGGCCCAAACGAGCGGCTGATTCAAGGCACAGCGGTCCGACTGGGCGTCAGGCGGCATCGCGCGCGGCCTTTGTAGACAGCAGTCCGGCCTCGACCAGAGCACCGCGAATGCGGTCGATCTCGGCGCGCCCGAGCTTGACCAGCGGCGGCCGCACGACGGCCCGCGGTAAGCGCCCGAGTAGCACCAGGGCCTCCTTCATGCGGTTATGCATGTCGACCCATGGCTCGGCGTAAAAGACCCGCGCGAGCGGATAGATGCGATCGTTCAGCCGCCGCGCTTCGGCGAAATCGTTGCGTTGCACCGCGTGGAACAGAGCCGCCTGCAGGTCGGGAATAACGCTGCCGCTGCCGGAGAGCAGACCGTTGCAGCCAAGCACCAGCGAACTCAAAAGCCAAGCACTGTGGGTGGTCAGCACGTTGACCGGCCGCTTGAGGCTTTGCAGGAGGCGGATCTGCATTTCATGCTGCTGGACGTTGCCAGCCCAATCCTTGATCGCGCGGATGGTCGGGACCGCTTCAATCATCGCCAGCAGCGTCTCGCGCGGATAGCCCTGCCCGGTCGCGAGCGGATATTGGAAGACGATGAGTGGCAGGCTGGTGGCGTCGGCGATGCGCTTGAAATGCTCGACCGCCATAGCGGGCGTCTGGCCGAGCGTGAACGGCGCCGGCGGAAACACCAGGAGTGCGGACGCGCCGCCTTGCTCGGCCATGCGTGCGATGCGGGCGGCCTCGATACTGCCATCGGCCCATACGCCATTAACGATTGGCAGCCGATCGCCAACCTCGTCCTGCGCAATCTCGAGGATGCGGCGCTGTTCGTCAAAGCTGCAGGAAGCAACTTCGGTCGAATGCGCATTAATGGTGATGGCCGAGAGCCCCTCGGTCGCCGCAACATCGGACAGGTGCTTGCGAAAGCCTTTTTCGTCGATGCTCAGGTCATCGGCGAACGGCAGCAGGACGGCCGGCATGACGCCGTGGGGAACATAATGGGCCTGGCGGGGCATGGCGGCTCTCCTCGCTAACGCGGCGGGTCCTAGTACGGCGGACCTCAAGTCCTTACATCCGCCTTCGGATAGCAAACTCGCCGCCGGTGTCGGTCCTCTCTATATCACGCCGCTAGCCGCATTTGGTAAGACCCCTCGCGATGCCCGAAACGGACCAGCACGCCAGCATTCCCGCGCCGATCTCGGACGCACAAAATCCATTATTGGAGAACTGGGACGCCTCCGGCGGGGTCCCGCCGCTTCCCCGAATTAGTGCCGAGCACTTCCTCCCGGCCTATGCGCGCGCGCTGGCGGAACATGAGGCGCAGATCGCGTCTATCGCCCGGGACCCGGCACCACCGACATTCGCCAATACGATCGCCACGCTCGAACGTAGCGGACGCACCCTCGAACGGGTCGATAACGTCTTTCATGTGCTTGCCGGCGCCCACACCAACGATGCCCTGTTGGAAGTCGAGCGCATCATGGCGCCGCAGATCGCGCGGCACTGGAACAAGATTCACACCAATGCCGCCCTGTTTCGACGCATCGATGCGGTGATGCAGGCCGCCGGCACCTCTGGACTTGACGCCGAACAGAAGCGGGTGGTCGAGCGCTATCATACAAGCTTCCGCCGCTCCGGCGCGGCGCTAGACGACGTGGCCAAGAAGCGGCTTGCCGAAATCATCGAGCGGCTGGCAGAACTCGGCACCGCATTCAGCCAAAACGTCTTGGCCGACGAGCAGGCGTTCGTGCTGCGCCTGGAAACTGAAGCAGAGCTTGCTGGTCTGCCCGATTTCATGCGCGAGTCTTTGCGGGCAGAGGCGCTCGAGCGCAAACTTGAAGGTTATGCAGTCACGCTGTCGCGCTCGATCGTTGAACCCTTCCTGCAATTCTCCGGCCGCCGCGATCTGCGCGAAAAGTTATTTCGTGCTTTCGTGATGCGTGGCGACAACGGCGGCGCGACCGACAACAAAGCCATCATCGCCGACATGGCGCGGCTGCGCGCCGAGCGCGCGCGGCTGCTCGGTTATTCGGATTTCGCCCATTATCGGCTTGACGATGCAATGGCGAAAACGCCCATGGCGGTCCGAAACTTGCTCGAGACGATCTGGCGGCCGGCGCATGCCAGCGCGCTTGCCGATCGCGACGCGATGCAAGCGCTGATCCAGGAGGAAGGCGGTAACTTCAAACTCGAGCCGTGGGATTGGCGATATTATTCCGAAAAACTGCGCCGCCGCATTTGCGATTTCGATGAAGCGGCCATCAAGCCCTATCTGAGCCTGGACCGCATCATCGAGGCCGCGTTCTACGTGGCCGCGCGTTTGTTTGGATTGAATTTCACGCCGCGGCCGGATGTGCCGGTCTGGCACGCCGACGTGCGGGTATGGCAGATGTCCGATGCCGCGGGCGAAGAGATCGGCCTGTTTTTCGGCGATTACTTTGCGCGACCCTCAAAACGCAGCGGCGCCTGGATGACCTCGCTGCGCGACCAGCAACGGCTCGCCGGGGAAATCACGCCTCACATCGTCAATGTTTGCAATTTTGCCAAGGCGCCCGGCGGCGAGCCAACGCTGTTGAGCTTCGACGATGCGCGCACTCTGTTCCACGAATTCGGCCATGCGCTGCACGGCCTCTTGTCTGCCGTCACTTATCCGACGATTGCCGGAACTAATGTCGTGACCGACTTCGTCGAGCTGCCGTCGCAGTTGTACGAGCACTGGCTGGAACAGCCGGAGCTGTTGCGGCGCTTTGCGCTGCACTACCAGACTGGCGCGCCTATGCCGGAAGAACTTCTGCAACGGCTTGTCGCCGCGCGCAATTTCGACAAGGGCTTCGCCACGGTGGAATATATCGCCTGCGCCGAAGTCGATCTCGATCTGCATTCGCTGCCCCCGCCGAATGCGGGGGATCAAACGCTCGATGCCCGCGCCTTCGAAGCGCAGAGCCTCGCGCGCATCGCTATGCCGCAAGAGATTGCAATGCGGCATCGGCTGCCGCATTTTGCGCACATCTTCTCGGGGGGCGGCTATGCCGCGGGCTATTACAGCTATATGTGGTCGGAAGTGCTTGATGCCGATGCTTTCGCGGCATTTCAGGAAACCGGCGATATTTTCGATCAGGCCACAGCGAAACGGCTACGCGATTGCATCTACGCCGCGGGCGGGCGGCAGGATCCGGCCGAAGCCTACAAATCCTTCCGCGGCCGCCTGCCGACCGCCGACGCGCTGTTGCGCAAACGCGGCTTTGCCGCAGGCAAGGCTGCGGTGACGTAAACAATGCCAAATCCCGTGGACTTGCATAGCACCGGGCACCGGTGTGGGGTCGTCTGCGCGCCGCATTTCGCAACTGTAGAGGCCGGCCGGTCGATCCTCGCCGAAGGCGGCAATGCGCTCGAAGCCATGCTCGCCATGGCCGCGTCGATCGCCGCCGTCTATCCGCATATGAACCACCTCGGCGGTGACGGCTTTTGGCTCATCCGCGAGCCGTCCGGCCGCGTGCGCGCCATCATGGCGGCGGGTCCGGCGGCCTTGCAGGCCAAACCCGACCTTTATCGCGACCACGAGAGCATTCCACCCCGCGGACCGCTCGCAGCGCTCACAGTGCCGGGCGCAGTCGGCGGTTGGATGCTTGCGCTGGAAGCGGCACATGCGCGCGGCGGAAGGTTGCCGCTCAAGGTTCTGCTCACGGCCGCCATTGTGCAGGCGCGCAATGGCTACACCGTCACGCGCAGCCAGGCGCGACTGACGGAGGAGCAGTTCACCGGGCTCAAAGACGTGCCAGGTTTCGGCGCGCACTTCCTGGTCGATGGCAAGGTTCCGCAGGTCGGCGCCGCTTTAAAGCAGGAAGCGTTCGCGGCTACGCTTGAACACCTGACCCATGCCGGGCTCGAGGATTTCTATCGCGGCGACGTCGGACGCGAGATGGCGGCCGATCTCGAACGCATCCACAGTCCGCTCGCGCGGGCCGACCTTGAACGCTACCGCGCTGTGCTCGCCGAACCGCTCCGGGTCACGTTGCCTTCCGGTACGCTGTTCAATACCGACGCGCCGACCCAGGGCGCAGTATCGTTGATGATCCTTGCTTTATTCGCCCGGCTCGGCGCGCGCGAGGCGGAAAGCTTCGATCACATTCACAGCCTGGTCGAGGCGACCAAGCGCGCGATGCGGATGCGCGACCGGCTCATCACCGATCCGAATTATCTCGCGCATTCCTTGGATCGGGTGCTCGACGAGCGCTACCTCGCCGGCGAAGCGATGAAGATCGATCGGCGCAAGGCCGCAGCTTGGCCGCTGTCGCCGAATGCAGGCGACACTATCTGGATGGGCGCGGCCGATACGTCCGGCCTCGTCGTCTCGCACATCCAGTCGCTGTATTGGGAATTCGGCTCGGGCTGCGTGCTGCCGCGCACCGGCGTGTTGATGCAGAATCGCGGCGCAAGCTTTTCGCTGCAACCAGGCGCCCTCAATTTTCTGACGCCAAGCCGCCTGCCGTTCCACACCCTCAATCCGGCGCTCGCCGTGCTCGCGGACGGGCGCATCATGGCCTATGGCTGCATGGGCGGCGACGGCCAGCCGCAGACGCAAGCCGCGGTGTTCACCCGCTATGCGGATTTTCGCCAAACGCTGGCGGAAGCGGTCGATCGGCCGCGCTGGGTGCTCGGGCGCACCTGGGGCGCGCCGCGCACGGCGCTGCGCCTGGAACCGCGTTTCGATGGGCAGTTGATCGAAGCGCTCGCCGCCGCCGGGCACGATATCGACATGTTATCTGAGCCCTATTCGGACGTTATGGGCCACGCCGGGGCGGTAGTGCTGCACCCGGACGGCAGCTGCGAAGGCGCGCACGACCCGCGCGCGGACGGTGGGGCCGCCGGGGTGTGAAACAAGGAGCGTGTTAGCTTCAGCCATTTCCAAGTCACTACCTAGGCCGATAAACCTTGCTGCAGCGTCACTGCAGCGTCACTGCGGCGCCATCGGGCTCAAGCCTAGCTTCTCGATCAGCACACGATCGCGGTCGCGTTCGGGATTGGGCGTGGTGAGGAGCTTCGGCCCATAAAAGATCGAATTGGCGCCGGCAAGGAAACAGAGCGCCTGCGTCTCTTCGCTCATATCTTCACGCCCGGCGGAGAGCCGCACGACCGCGCGCGGCATCGTGATGCGGGCGACAGCGATGGTACGCACGAATTCGAGCGGATCGAGCATCGGCTCGTCACCGAGCGGTGTGCCGGCGACGCGGACTAGCATGTTGATCGGCACCGATTCCGGGTGCACCGGCAGGCAGGCCAAAGCTGCGATCATGCCGACACGGTCGGCGCGCGTCTCGCCCATGCCGACAATGCCGCCGCAGCAGACATGGATGCCGGCCGCGCGCACGTGATCCAGTGTCTCCAGCCGGTCCTGGTAGACGCGCGTGGTGATGATCTGCCCGTAAAATTCCGGCGAGGTGTCGAGGTTGTGGTTGTAATAATCTAGGCCGGATTCTTTCAACCGGCGCGCCTGCGCGGCGGTCAACATGCCAAGCGTGGCGCAAGTCTCAAGCCCGAGCGACTTGATGGCTTCAACCATCTCACAAACCGCATCGAGCTCGCGATCTTTGGGCGAACGCCAAGCCGCTCCCATGCAGAAGCGGCTCGCACCAGCGCTTTTGGCGGCGCGGGCCTCCGCAAGCACCGTCTCAAGCGCCATCAGCTTCTCGGCGCGAACGCCGGTATCGTAGCGCGCGCTCTGCGGGCAATAGGCGCAATCCTCCGGGCAGCCGCCGGTCTTGATCGACAATAGCGTCGAAATCTGCACCTCGGTCGGATCGAAATACTGGCGGTGCGCGGTTTGCGCGCGGAACATCAGCTCCGGAAACGGCAGGTCGAATAGCGCGCCGATTTCCTGCCGGGTCCAGTCGTGGCGACTAGGACTGGAGCCCGTCACGCAAGGGTTGGCATTGGCAATGAGTGACATGGGCCAAGTTTAGACCGGAACGACGTGCCGGTGAAATCCGCGATTTTCATCGGGGCTGGCACGCCGACTTAGTTCATATCAGAATGCCCGGAGCATTAATCTGCGAACGACGTTTTTCCTGGCGGCTAGCCTGTTGACCGTGCTCGGCGCTAGCAGCCCGGCTGCCGCACAAGATTGGCCGACGCGCCCAGTCCTGGTGGTGAGCCCGTTCACCGCCGGCAGCGCCAATGACATTGTGGCGCGGCTTGTGCTCGATCAGGTCGGACAGCAGATCGGCCAAGCATTTGTGGTCGAGAATCGTCCCGGCGGCGGCGGGATTGTCGGGGTCGCCTCGGTGGTGCGGGCGGAGCCTGACGGCTATATGCTGCTGTTGAGCTCGGCCTCGATGAGCTCGGCGGTCATTCTGCACAGCACCCTGCCCTACGACGAACTCCATGACCTCGTACCCATAGCGATGCTCGGCGCGCAGCCGAGCGTCCTCGTCGCCGCGCCGGGCAAGAACTTCAACACCGTCGCCGAGCTTGTATCCGCCGCCAAAGCCCGACCGGGACAGCTCGATTTTGCTTCGGCTGGAATCGGCTCCGCCTCGCATATTGCCGGCGAGCGGTTTCGCTTGGCCGCTGGATTGCAGGTCCAGCACATTCCGTATCGCGGTCCGGTGGAGGCGCTGTCCGATCTGATGACCGGACGGATCGATTTTTATTTTCTACCGATCGCGCCCGCGCTGCCGCTGATCAAGCAGGGCAAAGTGGTGGCGCTCGCGGTCTCGACGCCGGCGCGGGCGCAGTCATTGCCCGATTTGCCGACCATCGCCGAAGCCGGCTATCCGGATGCCGAGTATCTGTTCTGGGGCGGGATCTCGGCGCCAGCCAAGACACCGCGGGCGATCGTCGAGAAACTCAATCGCGAGGTCAACAAGGCCCTGGCGAAGCCAGCGATTGAGGAGAAATTGCAGCACTTGGGCGCTCAGCCCCAGCCGATGACGCCGGATCAGTTCGCAAAATTCTTTGCCGATGATGTTGCGGCCATGATCAAGCTCGGCAAGGATGCCAATATCGCGCCGATGGATTAGGCCCACTTGTCCAAGAAACCTTCACGATCGACAGACGCTCCGCCCGACCGGTTGTCCAACGACCCGCGCAGTCCGTATTACAAACCGGACGTGCTCAAGCGCGACATCGGCATACGTTTCAAGGGCGTCGAGAAGACCAATGTCGGCGAGTATTGCGTCAGCGAAAGCTGGGTTCGCGTGGAGGTAGGCAAGACCAAGGATCGTTATGGCAATCCATTGACGATCAAGCTCAGTGGGCCAGTCGAGGCGTATTACAAAGACAAGAGCTAAATTCGATCAGCCTGGGTAGGCTGCGCTCATCCGCTCGTCCCCGCGAAAGCAGGGACCCAGTGCTTTGTACAGTTTTTGCTGGATTCCCGCGTGCGCGGGAATGAGCGGCACGGCAAAGAGTCCGACTCGATCAGCGACGATCTACTCGGCCGCTATTTTCGTCGCCGGATCGACGGCCTCGACGCGCGCGGCGCAGTATTTGAATTCTGGAATCTTGCCGAACGGATCGAGCGCCGGATTGGTGAGGAGATTGGCGGCTGCCTCGACGAACGCGAATGGAATGAACACCATCCCGTCGGGCATGGCGTCGTCCTGACGCGACGCCAATTCCACAACGCCGCGGCGCGTCGACACGCGAATT
>JBASAH010000493.1:0-1880 GCA_049650505.1 Xanthobacteraceae bacterium | reverse complement strand
CGCGCTCAATGCCTTCGACGGCTTGGCCGATAAGGCCATCGTCGCGCTGTCGCCGCGCTCTGGCGCCACGGTGCGGGGCCGCATCGAGGCGCTGCGTGGGAACGAAGAACAGGCGGTGCTTACGCCGGCGCTGCGCGATACCATCCTGGCCTGGCTCGATGCCGCGGCGGCCGCGATCGAGCAGTGGCCGCTCGACCCGTTCGACTTCTCGGCAATCGCTTCGCAGCTCGCCGACAGCTATCGCAATGCGCGGCGGCGCATTCCGGCCGACTGGGCGCTGGCCGACGCGGCCGACCTGCACGCGCTCCGCCAGCGCGTCGTCGAATTGCGCTATCAGATGGAATTGGTCGAGCCGTTGTGGCCGCGCTTCGGCCGGATGTGGACCGAAGAAGCCGAACGCCTGCGCGAACGGCTCGGCCGCTGTCAGGATCTTGAAGTGCTCAAGCGGTTCACCGCGCCGCATCAACCCTTGGCGCGTTGGCGTTCGCGATTGACTCCGGCTTGCGCCGAACGCTCCGCCGCACTGGCGCAACGCGCCGCGCGCATCGCGCACCGCTTGTTTGCCGAGAAGCCGAAGGCGTTCCGCCAACGGCTCGAGGCGCTGTGGGAACAGGGGCGGTAAAACAGAATCGCTCTCGTCGAATAATCTGCTACACCGCTCGTCCCCGCGAAAGCGGGGACCTGGCTTTTTACTTTCACTCAGGCGAATTCACCTGGATTCCCGCTTGCGCGGGAATGAGCGGTGACTTGCGAACGTTCGGCCCTGCGCACCCACTATCCTACCGGCGCGGCGCGCGTGCTCACGCCGAGGTAAATTCCCTGGACCTGCTCGTCGCGTTGTAATTGCGCCGCGGGACCTTCCAGCGCCACCCGGCCGGTTTGCAGCACATAGCCATAATCCGCAATCCCGAGCGCGAGGGGAACGGACTGCTCGGCAAGCAAAAGCGTAAGCCCTTGGCGGTGCAGTTCCGTAAGCGTGTCGTAGAGCGCCTCGACGACCGTCGGCGCCAGCCCGAGGCTAGGTTCGTCGAGCATCAACAATTGCGGCTCGCTCATCAGCGCGCGGCCGAGTGCCAGCATCTGCCGCTCGCCGCCGGAGAGCGTGCCGGCCGATTGGCGGCGGCGCTCAGCGAGCCGCGGAAACAGCGTGTAGACGCGCTCAAACAGCGCATTGATGCGGGAGCGGTCATGCAGCGCGGTCGCGCCAAGCCGCAGGTTTTGCTCCACCGTCTGGCCGACGAACAGGCGCCAGCCTTCCGGTGATAGCGCCAATCCCTTGCGCACGATCGCGTAGGCCGCCTGTCCGGAAATTTCTTTGTCCTGCCAGAGTATCCGTCCGTGCGAGTGACGCACCAGGCCGGCAATAGCGTTGAGCGTCGTCGTCTTGCCGGCGCCATTCGACCCCAGCAGGGCGACAATCTGGCCCCGTTCGACCCGCAACGAAATGTCGGCGACGCCGACGAGATCGCCGTATCGCACTTCCAGATGCTCGACGACCAGCTCGGGCATTCCTATTCCTTGCTCCCTCGACATCGCTTTTGACATCGCATTTGACCTGCCCTGCCCGCTTCTACAGGATACGAAATCTCAGCGATCGAAAATTTCAGCGATCCACCTGCGAGTCCGTCGCCTGTGGCCGCCGATGGCTGCGCCCGAGATAGGCTTCAATCACCGCCGGTACACGCACCACCGAGTCAGGCGTGCCGCTGGCGATGACATGGCCTTGATTGAAGACAAGGACATGCCCGGTTAGGGTCATGATCACCTCCATGATATGCTCCACGATCACGATGGTGACGCCGCTTTGGTGAATGCGGCGCACCAGCGCGATCGCGTCCTGCAATTCGTTCGGGGTCAGGCCGGCGAGCGATTCATCGAGC
>JBASAH010000492.1:0-2891 GCA_049650505.1 Xanthobacteraceae bacterium | reverse complement strand
GCTCTATCCCGATCCGCGCAGCGTCGAGCGGCTTGCCGATGCTTTATCGCGGGCGCAGCGTCCGCTCATTCTCGGCGGCCGCGGCGCCGTCATTTCCGATGCCGAAGCGGCGCTGATCGCGCTTGCTGAGCGGACCGGCGCGTTGTTGGCAACCTCGGTTTGCGGCCATGGCCTATTTTCCGGCAATCCATGGTCACTCGGCATCAGCGGCGGATTTTCATCGCCGATCGCCGATACGCTGATCTCCGAAAGCGATTGCATCGTCGCCTTCGGCGCCAGCCTGACGCAGTGGACGACCAAGAAAGGCAAGTTGATCGCTTCCGGCGCCGCCGTCGCGCAAGTCGACGTCGAGACAACAAGGCTTGGCTATCAGATGCCGATCGAGATCGCGGTGCTTGGCGACGCCAAAGCGACGGCGGAAGCCTTGCTCGCGGAATTCGACCGGCGTGGCATGCCCGCCATGGCGGGCCGCCGCAGTGCAGCGATGCGCGAGCGTATCCGCGGTGGCGACAATCATCATTATCCGCATCCGGACACGTCGAGCCGCGACTTCATCGACCCGCGCACTTTGAGCAAGGCGGTCGATGCCATCCTGCCGGCAGATCGCGTCGTGGCGTCGGACTCAGGCCATTTTTGCGGCTGGGTGCCGCGCTATCTGCGGGTGCCGAATGCGCGCGCCTCATGCTTGAGTCATTCGTTCCAGTCGGTCGGGCTCGGCCTGCCGTCGGTCATCGGGCTCGCCATCGCCAATCCCGGCAAGCTCGCCGTGCTCGGCACCGGCGACGGCGGGTTCTTGATGTCGATGGCTGATTTGGAAACAGCGGTGCGCCTTAAGCTTCGCCTCTGCATCCTGGTCTACAACGACAGCTCCTACGCCGCCGAAGTCCACTACTTTCGCCGTCAAGGCTATTCAGTCGATATCGTGCAGTTCCCGGACACGGATTTTGCGGTAATTGCGCGGGGCCACGGCGCGCGTGGCGCGACGGTGCGCACGCTGGCCGATCTCGATCAGCTCAAAGCGTGGGTCTCAGAAGGCGCGCCGGGCGTGTTCGTAATCGACGGCAAGATCAACCCGAACCTCGAAGCTGATTGGCACGCCGAGCATTTTCCGAATTGATCGCATGCCGGATCAGATATTGCGCCCGACGCCGCGCGTTGGCAGGTAGTGCAGGACACGGCGCTCGATCAAGATCACGATGAGATAGGCGATACCGCCGACCAGCGTCAGCATCACGATCGAAACGAAGACCAGCGGCGTATTGGCCTGGCCTTCGCCGAAGGTCAGCAGATAACCGAGCCCCAGATTGCCGCCGACCAGCTCGCCGACCACGACGCCAACCACGGCAAGCGTCGATCCGATGCGCAAGCCGGCAAACATTGGCGGCATTGAGCTCGGGAATTCGATGCGCCAGAAAATCTGCGCCCGCGACGCCTTGAACGCGCGCGCCAGATTGATCAGGTCCGGATCGACGTTGCGCACCGCGGTCAAGACATTGACCATCACCGGAAAGAACACGATGAGAATGGCGACCAGTATTTTCGGATAGACGGTGAAGCCCATCCACAGAATGAACAGCGGCGCGAAAGCGACCTTCGGCGCAATTTGCAGCGCCAGGATATAAGGCGACAGTGCAAGTTCTGCAGTCGGCGACATGCCGAGCAGGTACCCGACCATCGCTCCGAGCAGACTGCCAAGCATAAAACCGGCCAACACTTCGGCAACCGTGACGCCGGTATGGAGCGGCAGATGATAAACCTGCCAGGCACGAACGAACTCGGCGGCGACGCTGGATAACGGCGGTACGATGAACGACGGCACGCCAAGGAGGCCCGGTCCCCACTGCCACGCTGCCAAAAACACTACCAGCAAGGCAATGCTGGCGATGGCTCCCCTGCGGACGAGCGCAGCGCGCGCGCCATTCACCATGACGCGCCCTCGCCTTCTCGCTCCAACGCGACATGCGCGATGTCGAGTCGATCCATCAATTGCGCCACGTAGTCGTTGAACTTTGCATCCCGACGCCGCGCGATCGGATTGTCCCGCTGCGGCATCTCGATTTTGATTTCATCGATGATCGTGCCCGGCCGCCGGCTCATCACCAGCACACGATCCGACAAGGTCACCGCTTCCGCTAGGTCGTGGGTAATGAGCAGCGCGGTCTTGTTCGCCTGTTTGAGCGTTTGCGCGAGATCGCGCTGCAAGACCATGCGGGTTTGGGCGTCAACCGAAGAGAACGGTTCATCCAGCAGCAAAACGTGCGGATCGACCGCAAGCGTGCGCGCCAGCGCCACGCGCTGGCGCATGCCGCCGGACAACTGGTGCGGATAGTGGCCGGAGAATTCGGCGAGCTTGAAATTTGCTAAGAGGGCGGCGGCGCGGCGCTTGCATTCCTTTCGCGGCAGACCCTGAATTTCGACGCCGAACGTCACATTCTCGGTCACCGTGCGCCATGGCAGGAGTAGGTCTTTCTGCAGCATGAAAGCGACCTGCGCGTTTGGCCCGGCGACGCGATCGCCATCGACAAAGGCTGAGCCTTCGCTCGGCGGGGTGAGGCCGGAGCCGATATTGAGGAGCGTGCTCTTGCCGCAGCCCGTCGGGCCGATCAGCGATACGACTTCCGTGTCTTGAACGGAAAAGCTCACCCCGCGGACCGCCGTTAGCGCGCTCGCGTCATTAGAATCCGCGAAACGCATCGTCACGTTGCGGTATTCGAGGCGGACGACCGACATGTCAAATCATCGCATGGGCCAAGCGAGCGCCGGGCTTTTCTGTTTGGACGATTGGCTTTACGTATTCTCGCTCGGAGAATTCAACTATACTGGAAAATTGCCGATCGCGAGAGGGGCAACGTTGCGCGGCTGCGGCCTCGCAGCCGCGCAAGCGCATAAGG
>JBASAH010000491.1:0-14952 GCA_049650505.1 Xanthobacteraceae bacterium | reverse complement strand
GATGACCGCCTTACCCTCTCGGATGCGGGTGTAGCTCAGGGGTAGAGCACAACCTTGCCAAGGTTGGGGTCGTGGGTTCGAATCCCATCGCCCGCTCCAGATTTTCTAACGATGAAAGTTTTTACCGTGAGCCGCCCCTGGCGAGAGGGCGATATACTGCTGCTCGACGACATCGCCGTCGCGCACGGCCGAAACCCGTTTGAGGGTTGGCGCGATGTCCGTGTCGCGCTCTTCGATTGAGCGCCGTTGGGGGTTATCGACCCCGCAAAGAGCGATGCCATCGTCGGGCTGGGATCAGTGTCAGCATTGCGCTGCAGCGGCCGGACGATGATGGCCAGTCCGCACAGGATGAGCGCCATGCCGGCATAACGTGCTGGACTGAAAACTTCTCCGAAGATGAGCTTCGATGCCACGACGCCCGTGCATGGCGTGAGCAGACCGAAGGGCGCCACAACGGCAGCCGGATAACGCTGAACCGACCGCCCAGCTGAAGGCGCCGGCAACGGCCAGGCCGAGGCCGACGAGGTTCAGGTCCGAGCCGACGGTCATAGCAATGAGCGCGAGGCCGGCGAACGCGATCACCATGCCGATCAATTGCCGCGCATCCGGCATGTCCCGCAGAAACGCCGCGCTGAGCAGGACCGTGAAAAACGCCTGGGTCTGCTGGCTGACCGACGCAAGCCCGGGCGGCATTCCGTGAGTGAATGCGAAAAACAGCAGCAGGAACTGACCGGTAAACACAGTTGCGCCGATCATGATGAGCGAGGGCCATGGCAATTTGGGCCGCGGCACCATAACGACAAAAACGCTGACCATCAGAAAGCGGAGCGCGGTCATCTGCGAGGCCGAGAAGCTCTCGAGCCCGACTTTGGCGACAACGAAGCCGACGCCCCAGATAACGGAGGTAAGCACGGCCAAGAACATGTCGCGGATGAGCATTGAAACTCCGCCTTTTCACATCGACCGGCCGGAGGTTAGTATCGGTATGGTCTTGGCGGAAGGTCCAATTCTGCTCCGCCTTATTCAGCAAAAATCGAGTAATGCGCCTTGTCGGCAGATTGGGTGATGGATAGTCACCCCGTGACAGCGTGTTACATCACGCTATGCCAAATGTGGAAGAACGGGCGGGATGGATGCCGTGACTGTCAGCACCGCAAACGAAATGCGCCCGTCGTCAGCCGGGCGGGATGCATTCGCCTTCCTGCTGCTCTGGCTTTGCGGCGTGTGTCTGCGCATCACCGTATTGGCGATACCGCCGGTGGTGCCGCTCTTGCACGCCGATCTGCATTTGTCGGAAACCGACATCGGCTGGCTCGCCAGCCTGCCGCCAATGCTGTTCGCTCTGGCCGCGATTCCAGGCGCGGTTCTGATCGCGCGCTTCGGCATCGTTCCGGCGCTGGTGATCGGCCTCCTCCTCAATGCGCTCGGATCGGCGGCGCGCGCGGCGCTGCCCAATGCGGCCGCGCTTTACGCCACGACGATGGTCATGGCGGCCGGCGTGTCGATCATGCAGCCGGCGTTGCCGCCTTTGGTGCGCGCTTGGTTCCCGCGGCGGATCGGATTCGCGACCGCCGTCTACACCAATGGACTGCTGGTCGGCGAAACCATTGCGGTGGCGCTGACCATTCCGCTGGTGCTGCCGCTCGTTAATGACAGCTGGCGGCTGAGCTTTGTCGTGTGGTCGGTGCCGGTTCTGGCCACCGCGCTCTTGGTCTTCGCCTGCGCCCCGCGCCCGCGCAGCGTTAATGGCATAACCGCAGCCGGGCGCCAGTGGTGGCCCGATTGGCGGCGGCCGCTGATCTGGCGACTCGGCGCGATCCTCGGCAGCGTCAACGCGATGTATTTCGTCACCAACGCCTTCCTGCCCGATTTTCTCACCGCCGCGGGCCGGCCCGATCTGATCTCAAGCGCACTGACCGCGGAAAATTTCTGCCAGCTGCCGGCCTCGCTTGTCATGCTCGCTGTTGCCGGACGATTGGTGAAACAGCCGTGGGCCTATGTGGTCGCCGGCGCACTCTCGCTTATGAGCCTGGTCGGAATCATGACGGCGGCGAGCGGCGCTTGGATCGTGTTCTGGTCCGGGGTCTTGGGTTTCGTCACCACGGCGATTCTGGTTTTGGGCCTGGCATTGCCCTCGGTGCTGAGCGCACCGGACGATGTGCATCGCACCTCGGCCGGCATGTTCACGATCAGCTATAGCATCGCGATGGTGCTCTCTGTCCTCGGCGGTTGGCTTTGGGATTTTACCCACACGCCGATCGCCGGCTTCGTGCCGGTCGCGCTCTGCGCCATCGTTGTCATGGCGCTGGCGTCAACGGCCAATCACCCCGACCATCCGGCCAACGCAGCGTAGCGCGAAATTCTGGATTCCGCTTTCGCGGGAATGAGCGGGGCTATCTCAAAATCCAACCGCGAGCGCGCCGCGCGTGCGTGGATCGGCGGCCCCGACAAAGCCTTCGGGCGTGACCCTGATCGAATTCGCCGACGTGAACGGCCGCTGCGCAACGATTTTGTCGCCACGCGCTTGCAACTCGGCGATCACCTCATCGGCAAAGCCCGGCTCGGCATAGACCTGATCCGGCATCCATTGGTCATGAACGCGCGGCGCCGCAACCGCCTGCGCAATATCCATGCCGCGATCGATGACGTTGATCACGATTTGCAGCACCGCGGTGGTGATCCTGCTGCCGCCCGGCGAGCCGGTGATAACAAAGGGCTTGCCGTCCTTGAGCACGATGGTTGGCGTCATCGACGACAGCGGCCGCTTGCCGGGACCGGGCTCATTAGCCTCGGCGCCAAGCAGGCCAAAGGCGTTCGGCGTAAACGGTTTGGCGGCAAAATCGTCGAGCTCATTATTGAGGAGGACGCCGGTACCCTCGGCGACCAAGCCGACGCCGTAGCTGAAATTAAGCGTATAGGTATTGGCGACGGCGTTGCCGAAACGGTCGATCACGGAAAAATGCGTCGTGTTGCGGCCTTCGGACGCCACCGTGCCGCCGGTGCGGATGTCCCCCGCCGCGGTCGCCCGGACGGGATCGATGCCAGCGCGCCAGCCGGCCGCATAATCTTTCGAGGTCAACAGCGCGACCGGGTTCTGCACCCGGTCCGGATCGCCGAGAAACAAGGCGCGATCGGCATAAGCGCGCTTCATCGCTTCGATCAACAAATGCAGGGCCTGCGCTTCGTCGGCGCGGGCGATATTCGCCAGATCGTAGCCTTCAAGGATGTTGAGCATCTCGATGAGCGCGACGCCGCCGGCGGACGGCGGCGCCATCGAAACGACTTCATATCCGCGATAGGCGCCGCGCACCGGCATGCGCTCGATCGCTCGATAATCTTTCAAGTCGTCGGCTGTCATGACCCCGCCGGCGCTGGCGACGGCGGCGGCAATTTTCTCCGCGATCGGCCCCTCGTAGAACGCGCGCGGGCCGTCACGCGCAATCGCTTGCAGCAAATTGGCAAGGTCCTGCTGCACCAGGCGATCGCCGGGGCCGAGCACGCTGCCGTCCGCTTTGACAAAAATCTTGGCCGATGCCGGCCAGCGCGACAGCCGCGCCAGCACATTGGGCAGCGAATCCGCGGTGTCGTCGCTGACCGCGATGCCGTCGCGCGCCAGCGCGATCGCCGGCGCGATCAGTTCGGCGAGGCTGAATTTTCCCGAACCATATTTCTGTTCGGCCAAGGCCAGGCCCGCGACGGTGCCCGGCACGCCGATGGCAAGCGCGGATTCGCGTGATTTGCGCGGATCGGCATTGCCCGAGTCGTCCAAAAAACTTTTGGCATTGATGCCGCGCGGCGCGATCTCGCGATAGTCGATGGTCGTGTCTGTGCCGTCGGCGAGGTGAATGACCATAAAGCCGCCGCCGCCGATATTGCCGGCACGCGGATAGCTGACGGCGAGCGCAAAGCCGACGGCGACCGCGGCATCCACCGCATTGCCGCCCTTTGCGAGAATATCGGCGCCGATCCGGGTGGCGAGTGCCTCTTGCGCCACCACCATGCCACCCTGTGCGATGACGTCTTGAGAATTGCGGACGCCGTCGGCGGCGCGCTCCTCGCCAAACGCGACAGGGGCGACAGGCGCGGCCAGTGCAATGAATGCAGCGAGCGCGAAAGAAGCAACGCGTCGCGGCGCGATAATGTGCGGGTGCATCGCCGGATTGATGCTCGGATTACAGCATCGACGGCAGAACGCGATCGGGCGGCCGATGGCCGTCGAGGAACGTCTTGATATTGACGATCACCTTCTCGCCCATGTCGACGCGGCCTTCGAGCGTGGCCGATGCTAGATGCGGCAGCAACACCACCTTGCCGGCGCGCGCCAGCTTGATCAGCTTGGGATTCACCGCCGGCTCATGCTCGAACACGTCAAGCCCGGCGCCGGCAATGTGCTCGCCCTCGATCAAGCGCGCCAAGGCGTTCTCGTCGATCACCTCGCCGCGCGCGGTATTGACGATATAGGCTTCGGGACGGATCAGTTTGAGGCGGCGCGCCGAAAGCAGATGATATGTCGCCGGCGTGTGTGGACAGTTGATCGAGATGATGTCCATGCGCACGAGCATCTGATCGAGGCTTTCCCAATAGGTCGCGTGCAGGTTCTCCTCGATGTCCGGCGCGACACGGCGGCGGTCGTGATAATGAATTTTCAAACCGAACGCCTGGGCGCGGCGCGCCACCGCCTGGCCGATCCGGCCCAGACCGACAATGCCGAGCCGTTTGCCCCAGATGCGGTGACCCAGCATCCAGGTCGGGCTCCAGCCGGCCCATTCGCGGTCGCCGGTGAGTACCTGCGCGCCCTCGGCCAGTCGCCGCGGCACCGCAAGGATCAGCGCCATAGTCATGTCGGCGGTGTCCTCGGTGAGCACGCCGGGGGTGTTGGTTACGGTGATGCCGCGCTGAACGGCGGTGGCGACATCGATATTGTCCACGCCGTTGCCGAAATTGGCGATGAGCTTGAGCCGCTCGCCCGATTGGCTGAGTACCGCGCGGTCGATGTGATCGGTGACCGTCGGCACCAGGACATCGGCGGTTTTCACCGCCTCCACCAGCTGCGCTTGCGTCAATGGCTTATCGTCGGGATTGAGACGCGCGTCGAACAGTTCGCGCATGCGCATTTCGACGCTGTCGGGCAGCCGACGAGTGACCACGACCAGGAGCTTCTTGCCCGTCGGCATTCACTGCCTCTTGCTTACTGCCTCTTGCGCCGGCTGGTTCCGGCAAATTCAGCCCTGCAATTGAATGCTTTGCAACAGCCGTTTGCCCGTCCGCCGTTCAGGTCTCCTTAACCCCGCTCGCCGAGACTGCAGCCGGGGAGCGGTCCGTCAAAATCAGTAGCAGATGGTCGTACTCCCAGAAAGCGCGCCGGAGCGGCTGGCGCGTTGCGGGCGATAGCGGGACCCAGGCGAATCGCGATGGCGCAAAGACGTGGCATGCCGATCGTTTTGATCCGGGCCGCGATGGCAGCGCTTTTTGTGCTCGGCTGCACCAGCTTTCCAGCCGGGGCCGGCGGCGACGCAACCACAAGCGGACTGCCGGTTCCACGGTTTGTCACTCTCAAGGCGGACCGGGTAACGGTGCGCGGCGGTCCCGACAAGGCCCACGACGTTGCCTGGATCTACACTCGCGCCGGCTGGCCGGTCGAAATCACTGCCGAATTCGAAAACTGGCGCCGCATTCGCGACTGCGATGGCTCTGAGGGTTGGGTTTATCACTCGCTGTTGTCGGGAAGGCGAATGGCGGCGGTGCAACTAAAAACCAAGACCGATCTGGCGCCGCTTCATCAAACGCCGGACGCGCACAGCGCCGTGCTCGCGCGCTTGCAAGTCGGCGTGCTCGGCTCCGTCAAGCGCTGCACCGGATCGTGGTGTCAGATCGCTGGCGATGGCTTTGCCGGCTGGATCGAGCAGAGCGCTTTGTGGGGCGTTTATCCCGACGAGAAAATTGAATGATTGCCGGAGTGCCCTCGATAAAGGGGACGAAACCGCGCCGCGCGTGCCGGTTTGGGATTGCTACCCTCCCCGGCGCCCATCCGATCGCATCATGTCTGATCGCGGCATGTCTGATCGCGGCATGTCTGGTGGCGGCATGTCTGGTCGGGTCGGCCGCCGCGCAGCAGCCGGCAGCAACGAAAAGACCGACCGTCGCTTTGCCGGCGCTGGCCGCGCAAGGCTTCGAAGTCAAAGCGGCATTCGCCTCATATCTCGTGCTGCAGAAGGGCAAAGACGTGTGGCTTTGCTACATGCTGCAGACGCGCTCGAGCTGCGAGCCGGCGGAATAACCAGGACCGCATCCAATTTGGATGATCGCTCGACGATTAAGGGTGACTTAAATTCAGGGCTGCTTGCGGCGCAAGCGCACAACGACATCGATCTGGGCGATCTCATAGCCCTCAGGTGGAACGGGCGCTTTGCCGACCACCACGTCGCTTGCCGGGATATCCAACAGCTCGTTCTGTTCCTCGATGAAAAAGTGGTGGTGCATCGAGTTATTGGTGTCGAAATAGGCCCTTGAGCCATCCACCGCGACCTGCCGCAACAGACCTACGCCGGTAAACTGGTGCAGCGTGTTGTAAACGGTGGCGAGGGATACCGGCACTTTGGCGCGCGTCGCCTCTTCGTAGAGCATTTCCGCGGTCACGTGCCGGTCGCCTTTGGCAAACAAAATCCAGCCGAGCGCCATGCGCTGGCGGGTCGGTCGCAGCCCGACATTGCGCAGCTTGGCTTTCACATCGTGCCAGGGGCACCCGGTCAGCTCGCCGGCTTTGGTAGCAGCCGGCTGATGAGCCAGTGCGGTCGGGGCAAAAGCGATCGGCGGCGGCTGTTTCATTGTGGGCATTGCGAACGCTTTTTCATCGTGAACCGTAGCAATGTCCGGCCGGCGCTGCGCACGGCGAGATCGTTGCGAATGCAATCATTATACGACACTTTTCGCTGCCGCAACCACCGCTGCCCGCTGGTTTTGCGCGCGCAGTATGCAGTTGCGGCATGGTGGAGGGGCGGCTTTGCCGCGCTATCCCAATATGTTAGGGAGTTAACATTCGGCCGGAAATCGCGGAGCTGGATCGCGGATGCAGGAACGCCGCTCGCATTTCGAATATGAGGACCTTCTCGCATGCGGGAGGGGCGAACTTTTCGCGGACGGGCCGCAATTGCCGCTGCCGCCGATGCTGATGTTTGATCGTATCTCGGAGATCGCCGAGGTCGGCGGTCAGTATGGCAAGGGGCTGGTCCGCGCCGTGCTCGAACTTAAACCCGATCTCTGGTTCTTTCCCTGCCACTTCAAAGGCGACCCGGTGATGCCAGGCTGCCTCGGAATCGATGCGCTGTGGCAATTGCTCGGTTTTTTCCTCGGCTGGCTCGGTTCACCGGGCAAAGGCCGCGCGCTTGGCATGGGCGAAATCAAGTTCTCGGGCCAGGTCCTGCCGACAATGAAAAAGATCGTTTACGGCATCGACATCAAACGCGTGATGCGCTCGAAACTGGTGCTCGGCATCGCCGATGGCTGGCTCTCGGCCGACGGCTCGGTCATCTATCAGGCGCTCGATCTCAAGGTCGGACTGTTTCGCATTACCGAGCAACAGACCAGCGAAGCGTAAGAACGCGTTTCGGTGGATGGGTTGAAAATGCCGCCGGCTTTCAGACAGGATCATGCTCGGAGCGATTGATATGATCCACGAAACGAGCGCCGATTTGACCGAGCTCATCATCAACACAGGCGTCTCCAATCGAGGCTTTAGATGAAACGCGTCGTCGTCACCGGGATGGGCATCGTCTCCTCCATCGGCAACAACACGCAGGAAGTGCTGGCTTCGCTCCGCGAAGCAAAGTCCGGCATCGTCCGTGCCGATAAATATGCCGAGCTCGGCTTTCGCTGCCAGGTTCACGGTGCGCCCACGCTCGAGGCGAGCGATGCAATCGATCGGCGCGCCATGCGGTTTTTAGGCGGGGGCGCTGCCTGGAATCACGTCGCGATGGAGCAGGCAATCCGCGATGCCGGTCTCGATGAGACCGACGTATCAAACGATCGCACCGGCATCATCATGGGCTCGGGCGGCCCCTCGACACGGGCCATCGTTGAAAGCGCCGATATCACCCGCAGCAAGGGACCGAAGCGGGTCGGCCCATTCGCGGTTCCCAAGGCGATGTCATCGACTGCGTCGGCGACGCTTGCGACCTGGTTCAAGATCAAAGGCGTCAATTACTCGATCTCATCCGCCTGTGCCACGTCCAACCATTGCATCGGCAATGGTTTCGAAACGATCCAGACCGGCAAGCAAGACATTGTCTTCGCCGGCGGATGCGAGGAGCTCGATTGGACGCTCTCGGTGCTGTTCGACGCGATGGGCGCCATGTCGTCGAGTTTCAACCAGACGCCGGACAAAGCATCGCGCGCCTACGACGCCGATCGTGACGGCTTCGTCATCGCTGGCGGCGCCGGCGTTCTCGTCCTTGAAGAACTCGATCACGCCACAGCGCGCGGCGCGAAAATTTATGCCGAAGTCGCCGGCTATGGCGCCACCTCGGACGGCGCCGACATGGTGCAGCCATCGGGCGAAGGCGCGGTGCGCTGCATGAAGATGGCGCTCGCTTCGGTAAGATCGCCGGTCGACTACATCAACCCGCATGCCACCTCCACCCCGATCGGCGATCTCAAAGAGATCGAGGCGATCCGCGAAGTGTTCGGCGCAAAATGCCCGCCGATATCGGCAACCAAATCGCTCAGCGGACATTCGCTCGGCGCCGCCGGCGCGCAGGAAGCAATCTATTCCTTGCTGATGATGAATTCCGGCTTCATCTGTGAGAGCGCGAACATTGAACGCCTCGATTCGGCCTTTGCCGACATGCCGATCGCGCGCGAGCGCAGAGACAACGTGAAGCTGGGTTGCGTGTTGTCCAATTCTTTCGGCTTCGGCGGCACCAATGCCTCTGTCGTATTCAAGCACGTGGATGCCTGACGCATGCCGGCTTTGATGCAGGATAAGCGCGGCCTGATCATGGGGGTCGCCAACGACCATTCGATTGCTTGGGGGGTTGCCAAGACGTTAGCGGGGCATGGCGCCAAGCTCGCCTTCACCTATCAGGGCGAGGCGCTCGGCAAGCGCGTCAAGCCGCTGGCGGCGTCGGTCGATGCCGACCTCGTACTCCCCTGCGACGTCGAGGACGCAGCCTCGGTCGATGCGGTTTTTGCCGAACTCGCGCGCCAATGGAGCACGCTCGATTTCCTGGTCCATGCCATTGCTTTTTCCGACAAGACGCAGCTTGCCGGCCGCTATGCCGACACCTCGCGCGACAATTTTCTTCGCACCATGGTGATCTCGTGCTTCTCGTTTACCGAAGTCGCCAAGCGCGCGGCCGCTATGATGCCCAATGGCGGCGCGATGCTGACGCTGACATATAACGGCGGGTTGCGCGCGATGCCGAATTACAATGCGATGGGCGTCGCCAAAGCGGCGTTGGAAGCCTCGGTGCGCTATCTCGCCGTCGACTTCGGCGGCGATCGCATTCGCGTCAATGCCATCTCATCCGGCCCGATCCGCACGCTTGCCGGCGCCGGCATCGGCGACGCCAGGGCGATGTTCGCATTCCAGCAACGGCATTCCCCGCTGCATCGAGGCGTCACTTTGGAGGAGCTCGGCGGCGCTGCGTTGTATCTCTTGTCCGACCTTTCGACCGGCGTGACCGGCGAAATTCATTTCGTCGATTGCGGCTACAACGTCATCGCCATGCCGCATCCCGACGCGTTACGGGCCGATCAGCAGCGCGCCCCGGATAACGGCGGCAAATAAACAAGCTCAAGTAAACTAGCTCAATTAAACAAACTACAGCTTCGCCAGATGTGGCATGACCTCGCTGCGAAACAGTTCGAGCGAGCGCAGCGCGTCGGCAAGCGACATAGTGCCGAGAAAAAGATAGGCGAGCAGATAATTGACCCCGAGCTCGCGGACCTGCCGCTCGATCTCGGCGCGAACCTTCGCCGGCGAGCCGGCAATGACGGTGCGATCCTCGACGCAGGCTTCGAAATTAGCTCCGCGCGGCACGTTCAGGCGCGACGTGAGGCCGGTTTCGCCATGCTTGACGCGCAGCCAATTTAAATGCGCGAGATGCGTGTCCATGGCCGGCTTGCCGAAGCGGTGCGCCTGCGCATCTGTGTCGGCGAGGAAAATGTGCCGTTGCACGCCAATCGCGGCACCGCCCGGAAATTCCGGCTTCGGCTGCACCGGACTACCTCGCTTCTTGAGCGCCGCCTTGTAGGCCTCGATGTTGGCCTTGGCGACCGCCGGCGGTCCCAAAGTGACAAAGTGCAGCCCCTGCTCGCCGGCCCACGTCGAGCCGATTTCATTCGAGGAGCCATACCAAAACGGCGGATGCGGCTGCTGTAAGGGGCGCAATTCAATCGGCACGTCCTTGTAGGCGAAGTGCTCGCTCGCATAGTTGAGGGAATTCGTCACTAAGCCGGCGCTGATGCACTTGAAAGCGTCAATGAAGATATCGCGCGATCGATCGTGTTCGACCTTGTGGTATTTCAACTCGTAAGGTGACACGCCGCGGCCGACGCCGACATCGAGCCGGCCGTGACTGAGATGATCGAGCATGCAGATTTCCTCGATCAGCCGCAGCGGCGAATAAAGCGGCAGCAAATAAACCAGCGGACCCAGGCGCATCCGTTTGACGGTGCGCGCAACGGCGCCGAGATAGACGCCCGGCACCGGCACCATGTTCAACGGCGTGGCGTGGTGCTCGGCAACGTGCAGGCAGTAAATCCCAGCGGCGTCAGCGGCTTCCGCGAAACGGAGGCGCTCGTCGAATAATTGCGTCAGCGGGCGGTCGCCGTGCTCGACATGATCAAACAATCCAATCTGCATAATGCCTTCCGCGCCAGCTAATGTTGCGAGGGCAAACCGACCCGCCGGCCCATGCCCGCGCAATCGGCGTCGGTCTTCAGCCCCGCCGCGTGGACGCCGTGGACCGCAAGCTCCTCGTCGCGGTCTTCGGTATCGCCGGTCACACCGACCGCGCCGATGACTTCGCCTTCGGCATCGCGGATGAGCATGCCGCCGCCCTCGGGAAAAATCTGATCGCCGCTCGCGGCGATAAGGTATCGCATGAAAATTGGCCGCTCCTGCGCGCGTTCGCGGACCAGTTTCGAACTCCGCCCGAGCGAGAGCGCCGCATAAGCTTTGCCGTAGGCCATTTCGAACCGGATCATCGACGACCCATCCTCTTTCTTGAAGGCTTTCACTTTGCAGCCCGGCTCTACCACGATCACGCTCAATGGCCGGCAATTCAATGCCGCACCGCGCTCGATAACGGCATCGATAATGCGTTCGGCTTGATCGAGTGTGATGGCAGTCAATGGACGCTCCCCGCTTATCTTGTGCCAGCTTCCAGCGCACGATTCCATAGCGGTTCAGCACACAGGCGTTCACCCCTTGCCTAGTCATGCGGAGCGCGCCACATCAGCGCGGTGGCGCAATCTCCTCCCATAGCTGTCGACCGGCTCGTCAAGATCTACCAAACCGTTCCCGCTGTGGATGGCATTTCATTCACGCTCGCGCCCGGCTCGATTACGGCCTTGCTTGGCGGCAACGGGGCCGGCAAGACGACCACCATTGCCAGCATCATGGGCCTCATCACGCCGACGTCCGGCCGCGTGACGGTGCTCGGAGCGGAGATGCCGCGGCAGCGCTATCGCGTTTTGCATCGGATGAATTTCGAGAGCCCGTATGTCGAAGTGCCGATGCGATTAACGGTGCGGCAGAATTTGACGGTATTTGGCAAGCTTTACGGCGTTGCAGGTTTGCGTGAGCGCATCGCCGAGCTTGGGCAGGAGCTTAACCTCACCGATCTGCTCGACCGTCCGACAAACAACCTCTCGGCGGGGCAGAAAACGCGGGTGTCGCTGGCGAAGGCGCTCGTCAACAATCCCGATGTGCTTTTGCTCGACGAGCCGACCGCTTCGCTCGACCCCGACACGGCCGATTGGGTGCGCGGTCATCTGGAGCGCTATTGCCGCGAGCACCATGCCACCTTGCTGCTCGCCTCGCACAACATGACTGAAGTCGAACGGCTGTGCGAGCGCGTCATCATCTTAAAGCGCGGCCGCATTGAGGACGACGACACACCGGCAAACCTTCTGAGGCGGTATGGCCGACGGACGCTGGAAGAGGTGTTCCTCGATGTTGCGCGCAGCAACGGCGGCGAGAGCCGGGAGGCGGCGCAATGACCCTGCAGCATAGCCTCCAGCAGACATCCCCGGTCGCGGCTTCGGCGCAGCGCCTCTCGGCAATGATGCTGCGCCATTGGTATTTGCTGCGCTCATCGTGGCCGCGTCTGCTCGACCTCATTTATTGGCCGACCGTGCAGATGCTGACCTGGGGATTTCTGCAATATTACATCGCCAGCAATGCCGGCTTCTTTGCGCGAGCGGGCGGGACTTTCATTGGCGCGGTGCTGCTGTGGGACATTCTATTCCGTGGTCAGCTCGGCTTTTCGATTTCGTTCCTCGAGGAAATGTATTCGCGCAACCTCGGCAATATCATGATGAGCCCACTGCGCCCGTTCGAGTTCATCATCGCGCTCATGGTCATTAGCGTGGTACGGCTGTCGATCGGCGCGGTCCCGGTGACATTTCTCGCAATCGCCTTTTTCGGTTTCAATCTGTACGCATTTGGCTTTGCGCTGGTCGCGTTCTTTTTCAACCTGATGCTGACGAGCTGGGCGATCGGGATCTTCGTCTCGGGGCTTATTCTCCGCAACGGGATGGGCGCCGAAAATCTTGCCTGGTCGGTCATGTTTCTGCTTATGCCGCTCGCCTGCGTGTATTACCCGGTCGCCACCTTGCCGGACTGGCTCCAGCCGGTAGCTTGGCTGTTGCCGCCCACTTACGTGTTCGAAGGCATGCGCGCGCTGGTGATCGATAAGGTGTTTCGGCCCGACCTGATGATCGATGCGCTCGCGCTCAATGCGGTTCTGTTCGCCGCTGGCGCATTCGGCTTTCTGCAGTTGCTACAGAGCGCGCGACGTCGCGGCTCATTGATGCAGAGCGGCGAATAACCACCTAATTTCCACGATACTGTGAATGGCCCTATGTAGATGCCGAATGGGGAAAGGCGTTGTTTTATATGACGGCAAATCGGGAAAACTTTGCTTTTAAGTTGACGCAATGACATACCATCGTCACAATGTTGCGCTGCAGCGAGCTGGGCAGGGTTCATCTATGGCCATTGGGGAGTTTGGGGGCGCGCCGGCTGTGCCCGGCGACAGCGGCGTCCTTGTCTCGACTCCGCTTTATTGGTTCTACGAAATGAGCCACGCCGCCTTAAACCCTTCGCGGGCCTGGGCGGACGCCACGCGGCTATTCTTCAAGAACCCCGGTAATCCCCTGTCCTACACCACGTTTGGCAAGTCGGTCGCGGCGGCTTGCGAGCTGTTTGAGCGCTCGACCCGGCGTTACAGCCGGCCGGAATGGCGAATCACTTCGGCGCTCGTGGGCGGCGAGCGCGTTCCGGTGCGCATCTCCACGGTATGGCAGCGGCCATTTTGCAACCTGATGTATTTCGAGCGCCTGTTCGAACATCCGCCGAAGCGGCCGCAGCCCAAACTGCTGATCGTCGCGCCGATGTCGGGCCATTTCCCCTCACTGCTGCGCGGCACGGTCGAGGCGTTCTTGCCCAATCACGACGTCTACATCACGGATTGGGTCGACGCGCGCATGGTGCCCCTGACGGACGGACCGTTCGATCTGGATGACTACATCGACTATCTGATCTCAATGCTGCACAAGCTTGGCGGCGATACGCACGTCGTGGCGGTGTGCCAACCGTCGGTTCCGGTTCTAGCGGCAGTATCGCTCATGGAGACGGACCAAGATCCTTGCGTGCCGATCTCCATGGTGTTGATGGGCGGACCGATCGACACGCGCATCAATCCGACCGCCGTGAATACGTTGGCCGAACGGCGCGGCCTCGATTGGTTCCGCACCCATGTCATCACCAAAGTGCCGTTTCCCAATCCGGGCTTCATGCGCGACGTCTATCCCGGCTTTCTGCAACTCAACGGCTTTGTCAGCATGAATCTCGAGCGCCACATTGAGGCGCACAAGCAATTGTTTCTGCATCTGGTACGTGGCGACGGCGACTCGGCGCAGAAGCACAAAGAATTTTACGACGAATATCTAGCGGTCATGGATCTTGCTGCGGAATTTTATTTGCAAACGGTAGAAACCGTATTCGTGCGGCATGCTCTGCCAAAGGGTGAAATGACCCATCGCGGACGCCGTGTCGATCCGGCCGCGATCAAGCGCGTTGCGCTGTTCACCATCGAAGGCGAGCACGACGATATTTCGGGCGTCGGGCAGACCGAAGCGGCGCATCGTTTATGCATCAACATTCCGCCGGATCGCCAAGCCCATTGGCTGCAGCCCGGCGTCGGCCATTACGGCGTGTTCAACGGTTCGCGCTTTCGCTCGGAAATCGCACCGCGCATTTCCGATTTTGTGCTATCGATGACGCTGTCCGATCGCACGGCGCGCCGCGCTCTGAGTGCACGATTGTCAGGCAACGGCGCCGCGCTTCGCACGGCCTGACCTCCGTCTTCGGACGTCGGGCTAAATCTCGCCACCGATCTCTGCATTGTGGCAATATCGCTCTGCGATTGGATTCGGGGTCCTCCGATGCCGCATGCGCTGCTTTATCGCCGCCCGAGCGAGCCGCCGAGGATCGAGATTGCTTTCGGCGGCGCGATCTTTCCGATCCGCATCCGTCGCCACCGCCAGGCGCGACGTTACACCTTACGCATTCAGGCGGCGGCGCGCGAAGTCGTGCTCACGATTCCGCCCCGCGGCACGCTCAAGGACGCGCGCAACTTTGCCGAGAAGCACAGCGCCTGGATTGCGGCCCGCCTAGGTCGCTTGCCGCACGCAGCGCCTTTCGCTGACGGGGCGGTAGTGCCGCTG
>JBASAH010000490.1:0-3884 GCA_049650505.1 Xanthobacteraceae bacterium | reverse complement strand
CTCTAACCGAAAGCCAGAGACAAAATTGCGCTTTTTGGCGCAAGCAGGCGCAGGTACCCGCTGCCAATTCGCAGGAGGCGCAAGCATCTGCATCACAAAATTTCATGGCCGTCCGCGCAGCGCGCGCGCTTCGCAACATAAACGCCGCCTGGAGGCTGGCAGATGGCAATCCCCGTTTAAATCACAGCCGCTGCACATAAACGGCGAAATAGCCGGTCGCGATCCAATCGCATTGAGCACCGTTGTGAAAAAATGGCGGATCAGGCGCATGTCTTTTGCTCCTCTTTGTCGCCGGACAATGCCGTTATCTTCAGTCGGTCTCGACCGGAGTACAAATTAGCTCGCATCTTTCCTCGGGCGGCAAACGGCATACCGCCGATTCAAGGCGTGTTGCGTCCTCATCAAGGCCGATCCAGCGCAGCTTTTGGATGAGCCGGCCCCAATCTGCCGGTAACGGCGGCGTTTTACGCGTGACCGGCGCTATTCGCTTCGCGTTCATCCCCTCCTCCCAGCTTACCACTCGCCTCGCGACCGCCACGGCATTGCATTGAGCGCCGCCAGCGTGTCGGTGTTCGGACAGTAACCCTCCCATGCCGCGGTCGGCGCGTTGCGCGCGAAATCCCTTGCGCACCGCCGATGTGATTTGCACAAACTACAGACCCGCTGGAGGTCGCGGAATGCCGCCGCTTCGATCCGACCTACTTCGTTGGCGTCGAGGTCAAGAGCAGCCATACGACGCGGTAAAAGATCAGCCGAGTTCGTACCGCGTCTAGCGACGGCGCGGAGCTCGGACGGTGACATGCGGATATCTCTGGCCATCCGCTCGATTTCTGCATCGTAGCAGCAGCCGAATTCCGATTCGGAGCCGCTTTTTATTCGTGCTCGACACCATTCCAGGATCTTCCGGAGAGGAGACTGACTTGGTTTTTCGTGCAGCAGAGTAGACATCTGATCACCCCTTTCGGGCGTGTTGAGAACCTTGCCTTGGGCCAGATTAATTCGACCGATCCAGCGCGCCTTGATGTAGGTCAATTTTCCGCCGCTGCGCGCGACCTCATGCTTTGGCCTAAATCAACTCGTTGCTCCGATCGACGACCCACAAATCAGGCGCGCCCCTAGGCTTGCAAAGTTAGGTGGCCAATGGAAAAGATCGTTGCGGCAGTCCTTCACGCAGCAAAAATTCAAATAGTAATGCAGTCAGCGCGATGCTGGCTTGCCGTTTTGCCGCATGAAATACTGCAGATCGATCGCGCCAAGTTGATGCGGGATGATCCGCTTTTGTATCGCGAGCTCCAGGATATCTGCACGTTATGTCCGAACAAGCGGGATCGCGCATCCAATCTTAGCAACGAATTCGAGGGCATGCGCTGGGAGTGTGGTATAGTTAACTAGCTAGATTGGCAGGGGGCGTTTTGGTTGTGCGGTTCTTACTGCCCGTTGTTGCGGCTTGCCTACTGTCAGCCTGTGCCGCTCCGCGCTGGTTGAAACCCGAGGCATCAAAAAGCGATTTCGTGCAAGATCAATACGCTTGCATGCGCGCGCTTCAAGAACCACCGCCGTTAGGAGTGGCAAACCAACAGTTATATGAAGAGTGTATGAACGCACACGGTTGGAAGTTACAACAGTGACGCACAATTTCTAGCGCTAATGCCATTTGTTTGTTATTTCGCTGCATGAATATGCTGCAAATCGACCGCAGCAATCTGATGCAAGATGATCCGCCTCTATATCGCGAAGCTTAGGGCGTAGCACGTTGTGCCCAAGCCAGCAGGACTGGTCATCGACGCGATTGGTGACCAATATCTATTAATCGACCACGGAAATCTTTTATCTGACAAAGCTGAGATAGGATGCGAGCGCTTCGATCTGGTCGTCCGATAATTTGCTGGCGATGCTGATCATCGGGTGACCTGCAGCGGCATGGTAGCCCTCGTTCCACTGTTGCAGGCGGCGTTTCAAATAAACATAGTCGAGCCCCGCCAATCGAGGAATATCCCGGACGCCTTCGGCACTTGGACCGTGGCAGACGACGCAGGCCACGATGTTCGCGTCCGGCATCCCCTCCTGGTAGATTGTCCGACCGACGCCGACGAGGTTTGGCACGCCGTCATTGGCGGCGCGTGGCGGCAGGCTCGCAAAATACAGCGCCAAATTCCGCGCCGACTGGGGATCGACATTTCTCGCCGCACCCCACATGTATTGGCGCGCGAAGGGATTGTCGCGCGTGCGCGCGTGGAAATAGGCAAGCTGCTTCTCGACGTATTGCGGGCGTTGCCCCGCCAGCGCCGGCGCCGGCGGATAGCCGCTGGCCGATCCACCGTGGCACCACGTGCAATTTCTGACGGCAAGATTTTCGGCGCGAGCCGTTGCCGCGAGCAGCGCGCAGCCCAGCATGATGAGGATCGCGAAATTTGCGCCGCTACTTTTCATCGCTTTCCTTCCACCCCCCTTATCCCCTTGGCCGAGCAAAACTCTGCGCTACCTCAGTGTGCTAACAAACGCGGCGACCGCTTCGATCTGCGATTTATTCAGACTGTGTGCGACCGGGCTCATGATCGCCGATGTGTCCGGCACTGTCGGATTTCGGCCGCGCTCTTTATCCCAATTGCTTAACGTTTTGATCATGTAGGGATATAGCTGTCCCGCCAGGCGGGGAATTTGACCGCTGCCGGTCGCCTCGGGCCCGTGACACGCGGCGCAGGCCGCAATGTTTACTTCCGGCATCCCGTCTTCGAAGATTTTTCGCCCTGTCGCCACGAGCTGACGCGGCGCGCCGCCAATCGGCGGCGGGTGGAGTGACGCAAAATGCGCGGCAAGGGCGTTGAGCATTGCCGGACTCAGCGAATGCGCCACGTTAAACATGATGTTGTTGGTGCGTCGATGTTCGATAAAGGCGCGCAGCTGATTTTGCAGGTATTCCGGCTGCTGCCCGGCAAGGCGCGGTATAGGGTAGTAGCCGTTGTAGCCCTGGGCCGACACGCCGTGACAATCTTTGCAGTAGCCGATTTTGCCCTGTAGATCACCCGAAAGACTGATTCGGTGTTGTGCGCTGACCGTGCCGATCAAAGCGAATGTCAGAATCAATGCAGCCAAACCGGCGCGTGATCCGGCATTTTTCAATTTCCGACTAGCGGGCCGCACTGATCGCGCTCTTGTTGTTCTGTCGGCGCGCACGGGTCTACTCCAAATAACTCAGATATGCGGCGACCGCTTTGATTTGCGGCTGGGTCAAGCTGTGCGCGATCGGCTGCATCACCGCCGAGGTGTCCGGCTGGGATGGGTTTTGTCCACGCTCCTTGTCCCAGTTCGTCAACTTGTTGGTGACGTAGTCGTAAAGTTGACCCGCGAGGCGCGGAAACGGCCCATTGCCCTTTGCTTGAGGGCCATGACATGAAGCGCATGGCGGAACGTTCGTTGCCGCGACTCCATTCTCAAAAATATTCTTTCCTTCGTCGACGTGTTCTTTTGGAGCGCCGCCCACAGGTTTTGGATTGAGCTGGTTGAAATCGGTCGTCAGTGCATTGATCATCGCTGGGCTCAGCACGTGCCCGACGTTGAACATGATATTGCTCGTCCGGCGGTGCTCAACAAAGGCCTGCAACTGATTCTTTAGGTACTCGGTCGGTTGGCCCGCCAGTCGCGGGATCGGGTAATAACCGTGGAAACCCTGCGCCGAAACGCCGTGGCAGACTTCGCAATAGCGCAGCTTGGCGTCCACCTCCGCTTTTGAAACGTTATCCTGCGCCGCGGCCGGCGAGGCAAAGGACAGCGCCAGAACTGCTGCCGGCAAGATCAATGCTGCCCCGGCCGGCGATCTAAAAGCCCATCTGCGCTGTCGCTGCGGCGGCCGGAAGTTCATTGCATCTCACCAATCAGGTCCGGAT